>CAMYIK010000157.1 GCA_947258365.1 uncultured Thermoleophilia bacterium
ATGCCAAGAATCAGCTGAAGGGGCCGGAAGACCTTCGGGAAGCCGCCACGACCTTCACCGACGAAAAGCTCGCGCTCCTTTACACGCGCTACCAGGACAAGCTCCGCGCGAATCAGTCGATGGACTTCGACGATCTGCTGATGCTGACGGTGCGGCTGCTGGAAAGCGACGAGCAGGCTCGTGGCTACTACCAACAGCGTTTCGAGCATGTGCTGGTAGATGAGTACCAAGACACCAACCACGCCCAGTACCGCCTCGTCAGAGTGCTCGGTGAGCCCAATCGCAACGTGTGTGTCGTCGGTGACGACGACCAGGGCATCTACAGCTGGCGTGGCGCCGAGGTTCGAAACATCCTGGACTTCGAGAATGACTATCCCGAGGCGAAGGTCGTCCTGCTCGAGGAGAACTACCGGTCAACGGGGCTCATCCTGAAGGCTGCCCATGCGGTGGTCTCCAAGAACAAGGGGCGCCACGACAAGCAGCTCCGCACGAGTTTGGGGGATGGCGAGCCGGTGCGGGTCATGCTCTGTCGTGACGAAAACGAAGAGGCGCGCGCCGTGGTCGGCGAGGTCCAGCGAGCACTGGACGCCGGCGACTCCTTGGATGAGGTCGCGGTCTTCTATCGCACCAACGCCCAGAGCCGTGTGATCGACGACCTACTGACGAGATCAGGAGTACCTACCCAGGTCATCGGCGGCCCTCGGTTCTATGAGCGGGCCGAGATCCGGGACGTGATCGCGTGGCTTCGCGCCGCGATCAACCCGTCAGACACCACGAGCCTCGGGCGGGCCTTCGGTGCGCCAAAGCGCGGTCTTGGCCCGGGCTGCCTTGCGCGCTTGGTCGAGCACGCTCAACACACGGGCAGTCGCGTTGGAGAGATCCTGTCGCAGGCGGAGTTGGTGGACGGCCTGCGTCCGAAGCAGCGGGATGAACTGATCCGCATGGCCGCCGTGCTGGAAGGGGTTCGTCAGCTCGACTCAACCGGCGGCGGCGTCGACGAGATGATCGGGGTGGTCCTCGACGGTTCGGGTCTGCGCGATTCGTTGAACGCTGAAGGCACCTTTGAGGCTCAAGGGCGTATCGAGAACCTCGAGGAGCTCGTGAGCTTCGCCCGTGAAGCTGATGTGGACACCGGTGAGATCAAGGGCGTGGCTTCCTTCTTGGAGCAGGTGTCGTTGCAGGCGGACGCTGACACGGTCGAGGACGACCGCGGCAAGGTCACGCTGATGACGATCCACAACGCCAAGGGCCTCGAGTACGAGCGCGTGATCATCACGGGGATGGAAGAGCAGCTTTTCCCTCATCAACGCTCCGAGACTCCCGAAGCTGTCGAGGAAGAGCGGCGTCTGTGTTACGTCGGCATCACTCGCGCTCGCAAGCACCTCTTGCTGACTCACGCGGAGAGCCGGGCGCTCTACGGCGGGCGGGACTACCGGCTGCCTTCGCGCTTTCTCGGAGAGCTTCCGACCGACGCCCTTTCCGAGGTCGGGGGTCGGCGAGGCGTTGGCACCTTGGCTGCGTCAGTCGTCACCACCACCGTGACCTCTGATCCCGACTACGAGACGGGCGACGCGGTCTTGCACACGACTTTCGGGGAAGGGGTCGTCACGGGGATCGAGCAGGGCGGCGACCTCGTGAGAGTCAGGTTTCGCGATGATGGGTCGGAGCGCCGCCTGATGGCGGGCGCCGCACCGATGAGAAAAGTGGAGGGCTGACATGAGCGCGGAAATCATCGACGGGAAGGCTGCGGGCGCGGAAGTGCGCGCAATCGTCGCGGAACGTGCGGCGGCGTTCACCGCTGCTTCGGGTCGCAAGCCCGGGCTGGTCGGCATTCAGGTGGGCGAAGACCCTGCCTCGGAGATTTACCAGCGGATGAAGGCTGAAGCCGCGGAGGCCGCCGGTATGCGGTCGGAGCGCGTCGTGCTCCCGGCGGGCACCTCCCAGGCGGAACTCGACGCTCGGATCGCGTCCTACAACGAGGACGAGACGGTCGACGGCATGCTCGTTCAGCTGCCTGTGCCTGATCCGCTCTCAGAGCCCGCGATCGCCAATGCCATTGATCCGGTGAAGGACGTCGATGGTTTCTCGCCCGGGAACCTCGGTCGCCTGATGCGAGGAGAGCCGGCTCCTGTCCCGTGCACGCCCAGTGGCGTGATGTGGCTACTGGAGAGGGCGGGAGTCGAGCTCGAAGGTGCCAATGCGGTGGTCGTCGGGCGCAGTCTGATCGTGGGCAAGCCTCAGGCGATGCTGCTGCTCGCGGCGAACGCGACTACGACCGTCGCCCATTCCCGGACGAAGGACCTCCCTGCACTGTGCCGTTCGGCAGATATCCTTATCGCGGCCGTCGGGCGGCCAGAGATGATCCGGGGAGATTGGATCAAACCTGGCGCGGCGGTGATCGACGTGGGCATCAATCGCACCGACGACGGTCTCGTGGGAGATGTGGCGTTCGAGGAGGCCGCTGAGGTCGCCGGCCATATCACTCCCGTACCGGGTGGGGTCGGGCCTATGACGATCGCGTTTCTACTTGCCAACACGCTCGACGCCGCGGTGCGGCGCACGGGTCTGGGAATACCGATGAAGGGAAACTGATCAGATGAAGATCGCGATCTTCGGCGGCACGGGCGACCTCGGTCGCGGACTCGCCATCAACTTCGCTGCGGCCGGCCACGAGATCATCGTGGGTTCCCGCAGTCAGGAGCGAGCCGACAGCGCAGCGGAAACCCTTCGTGAGGCGCTCCCCAGTGGAACGTTCACGCCGCTCGAGAACGTCGAGGCCGCGGCGGCCGGGGAGATCGCCGTCGTGTCGATCCCGTGGGAGGGCATCGAGGCGACCATTCCTCCGATGGCCGACGCGCTCACCGGCAAGCTCGTGATCTCCGTGGTCAACGCGCTCAAGTTCGGGAAGAGTGGCGCAATCGCGCTGCAGGGCGACGAGCTGCCCGACAAGTCGTGCGCCCACCAAATTCAGGACCTGGCGCCCGACGCCAAGGTCGTCGTGGCCTACAACAATCTGCCGGCCGCCGGTCTTCAGGCGCAGCATCACCTGGATGCCGACGTGCTCATCTGCGGCAAGAGCAAGGCTGCCCGGGAGGCCGTCATCGAACTCACCAATTCGCTGCCCGGCGCTCGCGGTCTGGACTGTGGCCCGCTCGCCAACGCTCTGATCATCGAAGGCATGACCGGCGTGATCATTCAGCTCAACAACCGCTACGGCGGCGAGGCGAGCTTGGCGATCTCCGGCTTGGAGAACGCGCCGGAGCGCCCTTAGCGCTCTGAGACTCCTGGAGGCGATCCGGTCGCGCTTGCGCGGCCGGCCCTCCGTGTCGGCTACTCAGGCGTAGCCGAGCTCTTCCAGCTGATCCTCGTCCATCCCGAGGTGATGCCCCAGTTCGTGCAGCACGGTGATCCGCACCTGCCGAACGAGCTCCTCGTCCGTGCGGAAGTGATCCACGAGCGGATGCATGTAGATGGAGATGTGGGGTGGTGGGAACCCTGATCGGTCCCCGAATGTTCGCGGTACGCCCTGATAGAGGCCGAAGAGGCTCTGTCCGGGGGGAGGGAAGTCTTCGACCACGACCGCCACTTCCTCGAAGGCTTTCGTGAATGTGTCCGGCACCTCGTCGAGGGCTCGGCCGACGAGTTCCTCGAAGCGCTCTCGCGTGATCTGCTCCACGACACGAATCGTAGCCGGGTCGCGCGGATCGGCGCCTTCGGCGGGGAAAAGCTTCCTCAAAGCAGCGAAGGGGGCTGCAGGCGGTGAGACGTTCAGGGAGAAAGCCATAGCGCTGCCCTCTTCAGCGGATCCTATTCAGTCTCAAAGGAGGCATCTTGCTCAAGGAATTCAGAGAATTCATCGCAAGCGGTGATCTCATCGCTATCGCCGTCGGCTTGATCATGGCGTTGACGCTCTTCGACGTCATCAACTCCCTCGTGGAGAACATCATCAACCCGATCATTGCCGCTGTATTCGGCAAGCCCGACTTCAGTGAGCTGACGCTGGACATCGGCGATGGGGTAATCAAGTACGGAAACTTCCTGAATGCACTGATCACCTTTGTCATTATCGCGTTCGTCCTGTTCCTAATGGTGAAGCTCTACAACAAGGTCACCGGGAAGGTTGACGAGGATGACGGCCCCAGCGAGGTCGACCTCCTCACGGAGATTCGCGACTCACTGAACAAGTAGTCGCCTAGACCGGCCAGCGTTCGTCGCGCAGCGCGGAGTCCCAGAACAGCCACTCATACCGGGCGGCTGTGAGGGCATTCCGCCGCGCGGCGAGCGTGCCGGCCTCTCCGACGGCGGTCATCGCCGCGTTACACGCCGCGAGAACGCCGTCGACAGCCTCGCCGAAGCTCTCGTCGGCATAGGTGTCGATCCAAAGCTTGTAGCGAGGATCCGGTGAGCCTTTGGCAACGAGCTCCTTACCGGCTTCCCAGTAGATCCAGTAGCAGGGGAGAATCGCGCCCAGGGCTTCGTGCAGGTCGCGCACGGCGCAGGCCTGGAGCAGGAAGGACGTGTAGCCGAGGCACGCGGGGCTTGGTTCAGTGGCCGCCGCCTTGTCCGGGTCGATCCCGAGATGGCCCATCAGCTCGTCGTGAAGTGCGCGCTCGACGTCAATGGCCTCAGTGGCGTGAGCGCAGAACATCTTGAGCTGCCGGGTCGACGGCGATTTCGCGGCGCACAGCGCGAGCGCCCGTGAGTAGTCGACCAAAAAAAGCGCGTCCTGGATCACGTAGCGGGAGAACGCCTCCTCCGGCAGGGTTCCGTCGATCAGCCCCGTCAGAAAAGGGTGCTTCAGCACGGCTGCGTAGACAGGAGCGATATCCGCCCAGATCTTCGTGGTCGGGCTCATGTGGTCACCTCATGGGTGGTGACGTCCACCGGTCCCGCGCCCGCACCGAACGGGCGGCCACCGGCGACGGCCGCCGTAGCGGCGGCCTTGGCCCCAGCGGCTGCCTTCCGCAGAGGGACACCCCGGGCGAGCAGCGCGGCGAGGCTCGATGAATGGGTGCATCCTGCGCCGTGTGTACTGGAGCGATCCAGCCGCACGCCGGGAATACGTTCGATGCCCTCGGCGTCGCAAATGACGTCATCACCGGATGGGCCGTGGCCACCCGTCACGATCACCGCGCAGCCGTGCGTGGTGTGGAGCGCCTGTGCGAGGTACTCGGCGTCATCCGTGCTCGATCCGGCGAGCGCCTGTGCCTCCATGAGGTTTGGAGTGATGACGGTGGCGTCGGGAAGGAGCTCCTGCTTGAGCGCCTCCTCCCCCTCGGCGGCCATCAGTGAAGCCCCCGACTCCGCTCTGAGCACGGTGTCCACGACGAGAGGGATCTCAAGGTCGGGCGTACGCGCTTCTCGGAGGGCGGCAGCTACCGCCCGGACCAAGCTCGGCGTCGCCAGCATCCCTGTCTTCACGCCATCCAGGCCGATGTCCACCGCAACCACTCGTATCTGCTGAGCAACGAAGTCTGCTGAGGCGGGAAATACGCCGTCGACGCCTCGGGTCGTCTGGGCCGTCAGCGCTGTCACTGCACTAACCGGGAAACCGCCGGCCTGGGAGATCGCCTTGATGTCTGCCTGCATTCCGGCTCCGCCGCCTGAGTCGGAACCGGCCACGGTCAGAACTCGAGGCTTCGCCTCGACGAGGCGTGCGCGGATCCGGCGTGCGGCGCCTGCAGGGTCGTGTGCGTCGCAGATGGCTCGCACCACGACCGCGCGCTCCGCGCCACACGCCGCGACCCTGAGTACCAGGTCCTCGTCGATACCCCCGATCGCGAACCATGGAAGTGAACCTGTATCGGCTGCGGGG
>CAMYIK010000158.1 GCA_947258365.1 uncultured Thermoleophilia bacterium
CTTGCGCGCGGTCCGCAAGTCGAGACGGGCCTGAGTCCCAAGGTTCCCGTCTGGACGCGAAACAAGACGACCCTCTACCGGTACGAGCCAACCACTGCATCCGCCCATAGGACGCCGGTGCTGCTGGTCTACGCACTCATCAACAAGCCATACGTCCTCGACCTGCGACCCGACAACAGCCTCGTGCGGCATTTGCTGGACCACGGCTACGACGTCTTCTTGCTCGACTGGGGAACACCAGGCTGGGAGGATCGAGAGACGTCGCTCGATGAGCTGGTCGGCGAGCACCTTCCACGCGCCGTCGAGCGGATGCTGCGTGCGAAGGGTGCGAGTGACTACACCCTGGTGGGCTATTGCATGGGCGGGACGATGGCGACCATGCATGCGGCCTTGCGCCCAGAAGGCGTGCGTAACCTCGTCGCCCTGACGACGCCGATCGACTTTGCCGAGGGGGGCACCTTCGCCGTCTGGTCACAACCCCGCCACTTGGACGTCTCCGCGGTCGTCGACGGGCTGGGCAACGTCCCGGCCGAGGTGGTCAACGTCGGCAGCAAGATGCTGAAGCCCGTCACGAACTTCGTGCTCGTCCAGACCACCATGTGGGAGAGGCTTCTCGCCCGCTCGGACATGAGCTCATGGCTGGCCATCAACAAGTGGATCAACGATGGCGTGCCGTTTCCGGGCGCCGCTTTCGCTCAATGGGTCGAGGGCTTCTATCAACGAAATCTGCTGACCGCGGGCGAGATGCGGATCGGCGGCACTGTGGTTGATCTCTCCAAGATCACCGCTTCGCTGCTGACGATTGCCGGCTCACAGGATCACATCGTTCCTCCACAGATGGCTCGACCCCTCAACGCGCTCGTATCGAGCACCGATAGCCAGTACGCGGAGCTGGACGCCGGCCATGTCGGCCTGCTCGTCGGCTCCAAAGCGCGGACGACTCTATGGCCACGGATCACCGACTGGCTCGAACCGCGGTCCGGCTGACATGAGAGCGACACCACCCCTATTACGCCAGTACTACCCACCGAACAGGAAGGACCGGTCGATGTCGTCGACTACCCCACGCGGCCATGAGGCCGCTCGATCTTTCGTCCAGCAGTGGCTTGACCTCGCCTGGTATCCGACTGCGCGCAGCTTTGATGCGTGGCGGGGATCGATCGATGCCTACAACAGTGCCGCGCGCAGGATGGTGGCCCCGCTGTCGGCGTGGGGCGACGCGCTCCCGGATGTCCCCGAAGCATCTGAGGGCGTTGGCGAAGAGCCCGTCTTCAACGTCTACCCGCGTGGTAAGACCATCAGCGAGCTGTCCGTCGGCGACAGCGCGACGTTCACCAAGACCATCTCGCAAGCCGACATAAACCAGTTCGCCGTCATCTCGGGCGATGACAATCCAGCTCACGTCAATGAGGAGTGGGCCAGCGGGACGAGGCTCGGCACTCGGGTCGCTCACGGAATGCTGACAGGGGGCCTGATCTCCGCAGCGCTCGGCACTACGCTGCCCGGGCCCGGCTCCATCTACCTGTCCCAGAGCCTTCGCTGGGTGGCACCGGTTTATCCCGGCGATCAGCTCACAGCAAAGGTCACCGTGGCGAGCATCGACGAGGAAAAGCGGCGGGTCGTGCTCGACACGGTCGTCGAGAAGGACGACGAGCCGGTCCTCACCGGCGAGGCCCTCGTCATGCCACCCTCTAAGTGAGGCCGGGTGAGAAGCCTCCGAACGGCGTAATGATCGCTGAGGACGTGGTGCTCGGGGAGAATGTCGAGCTGGGGTGGCATGCTGCGATTCACGCTGGCACCACCATCGGTGCCGGATGCGTCATTGAGGACAATGTCGTTATTGGCCGACCGCCTGTGGGCGCTCGCGCACGCTCCAGCGATGCCGCGCCCGAAGCGACGTCGATCGGCGCGGGGTCCAGGGTTGGCAGCAACGCTGTGATTTCGGCGGGCGCGAGCCTCGGACCGGACTGCCTGGTGGGACCCCTGGCGTCGGTTGGCGCGGGCTCGCGTCTTGCCGGGGCCGTCAGTGTCGGCACTGGTGCGCACCTCGAGCACGCCGTGAAGGTCGGTCGCGGCAGCCGTATCGGCACTGGAGCGCATCTCGCAGCGCATTCCGAGATCGGGGACGAAGTGCTGCTGGGACCGGGCGTCGTGGTAGAATCGCGTGAGCCTGGCTCCGCTGGTGCGGAAGGCTCAGATCGCGCGCACTCGCGAATTCGTGACCGCGCCACGGTCGGCGCGGGGGTAGTACTGATCGGTGACGTGGAGATCGGCCAGGATGCCGCAGTCGCGAGCGGGGCGCTGGTGACCAAGAGCGTCCCGCCGGCGAAGCTCGTCGCCGGATTCCCGGCCCGCATCTGGCGCGACGTGCCTGAGTCTCGAGGCGCTCACGGCGACAATTTGGGGCGCGAGACGGGCGGACCTTCGGCACAGAACAGTTATCGAAAGGAATTGGCGTGATATCGCGACTTGCCATAGTTGGATCTGGGGTGATGGGCAGCGAGATCGCCCAGGTCACAGCTGCCGCCGGCTGCACGGTGGTGCTCCTCGACTCCGACCCCTCGGCTCTCGAGAACGCCCGCAGTCATATCCGCGGGATCTGTGAGCGGCGCGTCGCCAAGGGGCGGCTGACTGCGGCGGAAGCCGAAGGGATCTCCGATCGAATCGTCCTCACCAGCGACGACCGGCAGCTCGGCGAGTGCGAACTCGCGATTGAGGCCGTACCCGAGATCCTCGAGATCAAACGTGCGGTGTTCGAAAAGCTTGATTCGTTGCTTCCCCCGGGCGCCCTCCTGGCCTCGAACACTTCGGGGCTCTCAATCACTCAGCTTGCCCAGGAGACCAGCCGGCCTGAGCATGTTCTCGGGCTCCATTTCTTCAACCCGGCGAGCGTCATGCGCCTTGTCGAGGTGGTCCAGGGCGACATCACCGCCGAGGACACGGTGGCCGCAGGCGAGCAGTTCGCGACGGCCATCGGCAAAACCCCGGTTCGAGTGCGTGAGTGCCCCGGCTTTCTCGTCAACAGGATCCTCGTTCGGGCCATGGCGACCGCTTACGACGCCACCAGTGACGATCGAAGTGCGCGTGCCGCGGCCGACCGGGCCATCGCAGAGGGGGGGCCCGCCCCGATGGGTCCGTTCGCTCTCGGAGATCTGATCGGACTGGATACCCTCGAGCACCTACGCACGGATCTCGTCGGCGCGTACGGATCGCGGTTCGAGGACGGCGGCCACACGGCCGCGCTCACCGAGACGGGCCGCCTCGGCAAGAAATCCGGAGGTGGCTTCTTCGATGACGACGCGCCTCCGGTCGAGATCGATCCGTTCGCGGAGGCAGCAGCAATGAAGTACTACGAGGCGGCCGCGGACGAGGCGATCCGCTGCCTCGAGGAGAGAATCGCCTCCAGGGGCGATATCGACCTGGCGATGCAACTAGGCTGCGGCTGGGAATTCGGCCCACTCGAGTGGTCTGAGAAGCATCCGGATCTCGTCGAGCAGCATTAAGGGGGAAGCGTTGGGCTCAAAGCTTGAAGGCAAGGTCGCGTTGGTCACAGGTGGTGTGCGAGGGATTGGCCTCGCCATCTCGGAAAGCCTGATCGCCGAAGGAGTGCGAGTGGCCACCGGCTACTCCCGCAACGGCGAAGCGGCTGAACAGTTCCTCGCGCAACACGAGGGCGCCGGTGCGTCGACCCACCAAGGGTCGATCGACAGCTCCACGGATTGTGAGCGGGTGGTCCAGGAGGTGATCGACAGGCACGGAAAACTGGACATCCTGATCAACAACGCCGGCGTCAACGTCGACCGCACCGTCCGGAAGATGGACGCGTCGGAGTGGGACCACGTCATCGGGGTGAATCTCAACGGGACTTTCTACATGTGTCGCGCTGCCGTGCCCCACATGATCGACCGTGGCGAGGGGCGGATCATCAACATCAGCTCCGTGATCGGCGAGCGAGGAAACATAGGCCAGGCGAACTATGCCGCCTCGAAGTCCGGGCAGTTCGGCTTGACTCGGAGTCTCGCGCTTGAGTGCGCGAACAAGGGCGTCACCGTGAACTGCGTCGCGCCGGGCTTCATCGAGACCGACATGACCGGGTCAGTACCCGAGAAGATCATGGAGCGGGTCGTCGAGAGCATTCCGATGCGCCGACTCGGACAGCCGGCCGAAGTCGCCCGGCTCGTGTTGTTCCTGTCTGAGCCCGACTCCAGCTACATCACCGGCCAGATCTACTCCATCAACGGCGGCCTCTACATGTAGCGCGGCCGCTGTACCGCCACTGATCAGCCGAACTCCGATCCATCGCAGAAGAGAAGGAATAACCCGAGATGTCAAACGCCGAATCCCGCTCCCACGACGACGCACCGATCGACGAAGCCGACGTCCTTGGGGCCATGGACCCGCTCGGCTTCGCCGAGGCCTGGAGCAAGGCTGCGGCGGCCCTCGCCGAAAACCCTGAGGGCGTGACAGAGGCGTGGCAGCGCTACGCGACGGATCTGCTTGCGGCACAGGCAGCCGCCGCATCGCGCGCGCTCGACGGTGAGGCAGACGGCCCGGTCGCTCCCGACCCGAAGGACCGTCGCTTCCGCGATCCCGGCTGGGAGGACAACCCGTTCTTGTTCGCGCTGCTCCAGAACTACCTGCTTTCGGGGCGCCTCGTCGACGACCTCATCGATGCCGCGGACGTGGACGAAGCGACCGAGCAGCGGCTCGGTTTCATGGCAGACGCGGTGGTGGATGCGCTCGCCCCGAGTAACAGCCCGGTGCTCAACCCGGCCGTCAGCAAGAAGGCGCTCGACACCGGCGGCGCGAGCCTCGTGAGGGGCCTGCGCACCTTCATGGACGACCTCGCCAACAACGACGGGATGCCGCGGCAGGTCCCGGCCGATGCCTTCACCGTGGGCGAAGACCTCGCCACGACCGAGGGCAAGGTCGTCTTTCGCAACGAGCTGATGGAGCTAATCCAATATTCACCACGGACCGAGACGGTCTATGAGACGCCGCTCCTGCTCAGCCCGCCGTGGATCAACAAGTACTACATCATGGACCTCGCGCCCGGTCGCAGCTTCGTCGAGTGGGCCGTCGAGCACGGCCACACCGTGTTCGCGATCAGCTATCGCAACCCTGGCCCGGACGACCGCGATGTTCGTCTGGGCGACTACAAGCTGGGTGGCCCGATGGCGGCCATCGACGCCGTCTGCGAGATCACCGGTGCCGAGAAGGTCAATCTGGTCGGCCTCTGCCTCGGCGGGACTATCACAACAGCCCTGCTGGCCTATCTCGCGGCGAAAGATGACGAGCGAGTCGCCTCGGCCACCTTGCTCAACACGCTCGTCGATTTCACCAAGCCGGGACGCCTCGGGGCATTCACCGACCTGGCGTCGGTCGAGCGGGTCGAGAAGCGCATCAACGAGCGCGGCTACCTGGACGCCTCCGAGATGATGGGCATCTTCACGTTCATGCGCTCCAACGACCTGGTCTGGAACTACGCGGTCAACAACTGGCTGCTTGGCGAAGATCCCCCGGCATTCGACATCCTCTTCTGGAACGCCGACAGCACGCGGCTGCCGGCGAAGATGCACTCCTTTTACTTGCGCTCGTGCTACCTGGGCAACAAGCTCGCGGCCGGGACGATGAAGCTGCGTCGCACCCGACTCGATCTCAGCCAGATCACTGCCGACATGTACGTGCTGGCCGCTGTGCAAGACCACATCACGCCATGGCAGG
>CAMYIK010000159.1 GCA_947258365.1 uncultured Thermoleophilia bacterium
AATCACAGCCGGGAACGACGAGAAAAACGATGCAGGGTTTCGACCCGGCCGGGGGATAAACCGTGCGGGTCAACATCATCGCCGCGATGGCGCCACCGACGGCGATGCCTACCGCCCACCATTCCGCGCCGAAGATCTCAAGCGCCAGTAGGCCGACGAACGATGAGATGACGTGGCCGCCGACGGCGTTGAGCGGCTGAGACAGCGGTGCGTCGGGAAAGCCGAACAGCAGCACGCAGGACGCAGGACGCACCGAACGAGCCGAGGATGAGCAACTCATCCGTCGCGTCGGTGAGTTTCGCAACGGCGGCGATCGCGATGAATCCACCCAGGGCCGCAACCGCGACCGGTCGCTGGGGTAGCGAGCGGGAAGCTCAGCACCGTCCCCGCGCAATTTTTCGAGGAGGGTTCCATCGCGCGACCCTGTGCCAGGTCGTGCTCCCAGCGCTTCAAAATTTGAAAAGTTGACTGGAGCGAGGCGAACCTTTGGAGCGTGGCCGTTCTTTTGCGAACATGTGTTCGTATGACGACTCCGTATGTCGAGCTTCACGCCCACTCCGCCTTCAGCTTCCTGGACGGCGCGTCCTCTCCAGAGGAAATGGCGGGAACCGCGGCTGAGGTCGGCCTCGAGGCCATGGCGCTCACCGACCACGACGGGCTCTGCGGATCGCTGGCCTTCGCCCATGCAGCCAAGGCGGTCGGGGTACGACCCATCACAGGAGCGGAGATCACGCTCACCGACGGAGCTCATCTCACCCTGCTGGCAGAGGATGAGCGCGGCTACGCCAACCTCTGCCGGCTGATCACCATCGCCCACGCCGATACCCGGCCGCCGCCGGATCGCCGTGCCATCCCACCCGCGTTGGCCTCCGCCAAGCTCGCCGAGCACGCCGAGGGCTTGGTGTGCCTGACCGGTTGCGCTCGCGATGGGGTCGTTCCTCGTCTGCTTCACACCGGCAAAGGGGCACAGGCGCTCGAGGAGACCATGCGCCTGATCGAGGTATTCGGTCGCCAGAACGTCTACGTCGAAATCCAGCGGCCGCGCCTCAAAGGCGAACGACGCTTGATCCGCGCCCTCCAAGGACTGGCCCAGGATGCCGGGCTGCCGGTTGTACCCACCGGCAACATCCACATGCACCATCCGCGGCGCGGACCATTGCAAGACACCTTCGTCGCCATCCGTCACCGCCTTACGCTCGACAACTCCGAGCAGGAACGACGCGGCAACCACCAAGCGGCGCTGCGCCCACCAAAGGAGTCCGCGGCCCTCTTCGAAGCGGTCGCGCCGGGGTCGGCACTCGAGTCGGTGCGACTTGCCGAGCGGCTGGAGTTCGACATCACCCGCGACCTCGGCTACCGCTTCCCGCACTTCGCCGATCGCGGTCAGACCGCCGACGGCATGCTGCACCGCATCTGCATGCACCAGCTTGGCGCTCGCTACCCCAACGCGACCAAGCGGCACGAGGCCCGCAAGCGATTGGAGATCGAGTTGGAGCTGGTCTCCCATCACGACCTGGCCGGCTTCTTCTTGATGCACCGCGAACTGCTGGAGCTTGCGCGCGAGGTCGCACTCGATATGCGACCGGCGGGATCGGCGCGGCGCTGGCTACCTCCCGGTCGCGGTCGAGGGTCATCGGTGGGCTCGATCGTCTGTTACTTGACCGGCCTTTCCCACATCGACCCGATCGAGAGCAATCTCTTCCTCGGCCGGTTCCTCAACCGCGACATGGTCTCGGCGCCGGACATCGACCTCGATTTCCCCCGGGACGTCCGCGAGCGCCTGATCGAAGAGGTCATCACCCGCTACGGCCCCAATCACGCCGCTTTAGTGGCGGCCTTCCCCACCTTCCGGACGCGGATGGCGATCCGGGAGCTCGGAAAGGCCTTGGCACTGCCGCTCGCGGACTTGGAGCGGATAGCCCGGCTGGCTGACGGCTGGTCGGGCCCAGATGCCCTGGAGGAGGAACTCCGGCGCCTTCCCGACGGAGAGCAGAAATGGGAATCGCCACGTTGGCGCGCGCTCGTGGAGCTGGCGCGCGAGGCCGCCGGCTTGCCACGCCATCTTTCCCAGCACTCCGGGGGCATGATCGTGAGCGCCCGCCCTCTGGTGGAGCTGGTACCCGTCGTCCCCGCGGCCTTCCCCGGGCGCCAGATGTGCCAGTGGGACAAGGACTCCTGCGCGGATGCCGGCTTCGTGAAAATCGATCTGCTGGGTCTGGGCATGCTCTCAGCCGTCGAGGAGTGCGTGGAATCGATCGCCAGTGGCCGAGGTGAGCGCATCGATCTTTCCCGAGTGGGATTCGACGATCCCGCGGTTTATGCCGAGATCCAGGATGCGGACACGGTCGGCGCCTTCCAGATCGAAAGTCGCGCACAGATGCAGAGCCTGCTGCAGACCCGTCCCGAGAATCTGCATGACCTCACCATCCAGGTCGCCCTGATCCGCCCAGGGCCGGTGTCAGGTGGTGCGGTGCACCCCTATGTCAAACACCGCCGAGCTCTACGCGCCGACCCGGACTTCGAACCTCCCTACGACCATCCGCTGCTTCAGAAGTGCCTGCGCGAGACGCTTGGCGTGGTCGTCTTCCAGGAACAGGTGCTGGAGGTGGCAATGGCGCTCTCGGGGTTCAGCGCCGGTCAGGCAGAGGGTCTTCGGCGGGCGATGAGCCGCAAGCGCAGCAGGGAAGCCATGCTCTCCCTCTGGCAGGAGTTCCTCGAGGGTGCGCGCGATCACGACGTCGATGACGAGACGACCAAGGAGATCTTCACCAAGCTGATCGGCTTCTCGAACTTCGGCTTCCCCAAGGCCCACGCAGCGGCTTTCGCCGTGCTGGCGTACCAGAGCTGTTGGTTGCGCAAGCACTATCCGGTTGAGTTCCTGACGGCGCTGCTCAATGCCCAGCCCATGGGCTTCTATCCACCGGCAACCCTCGTGCGTGACGCTCAGCGACGCGGCGTTCGCACCCTTTCTCCATGCATTAATCGATCACTTGCCAGCTGCATGGTCGAGGACAACGCCATGCGGGTCGGGCTCGGTTATGTACGAGAGGTGCGCCAAGAGGCAGCCGAGCGAGTCGTCGCCGAACGCGACGCAGAAGGGCCATTCGGTGATCTGGCGGACTTCGCCTCGCGTACGGATCTGCGCACCGAACAGCTGACCCAGTTGGTTCGCGCGGGAGCATGCGACGTCTTCGAGCGTCCTCGCCGGGAGATGATGTGGGAACTCGGCACCCTGGCCCGACCGCGTCAGGAAAAGAAGGGTCGCCAGCTGGCCCTGCCGTTGGAGCCCTCACCTGCCCCGCCGCTGCCTGAGCTCTCACGCTTTGAACGAACCGTGGCCGACTACGAGACCATGGGGCTCTCGGCCGGGTGGCACCTGATCGCGCTGCTGCGCCCCAGCCTGCCGCGCGAGACCGTTCGCGCCGAGCAACTGCGTGATCTGCCCGATGGAGCCGAGGTCTGTGTCGCCGGTCTGCTCGTCGCGCGTCAACGACCGGGAACCGCCAAGGGCATTGTCTTCATCCTGCTGGAGGACGAGACCGGCCTCATCAATGGCGTGGTGATGCCCCAGATCTACGAACGCAACCGCTTGTTGGTACGCGGAGAACCGCTCGTAATCGCACGCGGCACCCTGGAGCGACGAGACCGCAACCTCAACGTGATGGTCACGAGCCTGGAGAAGATCCAGATCCCCGATCAGAGTCCCGACGAGACGATGGTGCCCGCCGAGGAACTCCACCGCCTACGGGCGGCGGTGCCTCCGGGGCAGTACTTCGGCCGCGGCGGCCCGCGTTAGACCGCGAACGATGACCGGGACTTCACGGATTTCCTCCTGCCCCTCACGAGGCAGCCTGCCCTCGCCACCTCGCCGAAGGAGGACAGATGATCTTCAAGAATCGCCGGGAGGCCGGAGAGCGACTGGCGAAGAGGCTTCTCCCTCTGAGCGTCCGCGACCCCGTCGTACTGGCGCTACCCCGTGGGGGCGTCCCGGTTGGCGCCGAGATCGCGCGCGCTCTCTCGGCACCTCTCGATCTGCTGCTGGTTCGCAAGATCGGTGCGCCCGGCCAGCCCGAGTTGGCCGTTGGGGCGGTAATCGATGGCGAGCGTCTGGACTTCGTCGTCAACGACGATGTCCTCCAGGCGCTCGGCCTCTCGATGGACTTCATACGAGAGCACGTCAGGGCTCACGTCGCGGAGATCGAGCGGCGTCGGAGTCTCTATATGGGCGACCGCGATCGCGTGCGCGTGCGCGGGCGCACCACGCTGGTAGCCGACGACGGCATCGCTACAGGCGCAACGGTGCGTGCAGCGCTCCGCGGCATTCGCCGGCGTGACCCGGGACACCTCGTTCTGGCCGTGCCCGTCGCTCCGGCCCCGACCATCGAAGCGCTGCGCGCCGAGGTGGACGAGATCGTCTGCCTCGAGACGCCGACTCCGTTCGGAGCGATCGGGTGGTTCTATAAGGACTTCGATCAAGTGGGCGACGCCGAGGTGCAAGCGATATTGAACGCGCTCGACTCGGAACGAGAAGCGGCGACGCTTCTCCGCGAGGAATAGTCCACCCGTCCCTCGACACCAAGGTCGCGTTTCTGCGACGGCCCGAAAGCTACGTGGAGGAACTCCCCGGCCGGGTCGATGCGATCGAAACCCATATGTCCTGGGTGTTCTTGACGGATCGCTTCGCCTACAAGCTCAAGAAGCCGATCCGCTACGACCGGCTCGACTTCACCACACTGAGGCTCCGCCGCTTCTACTGCGAGGAAGAAGTACGACTCAATCGTCGCCTCGCGGCGAACGTCTACGAAGGCACTGTGGCGCTGAACCAGGATGCGACGGGAGCGCTCGTGCTGGGCGACTCCGGGACGCCGGTCGATTGGCTGGTTCACATGGACCGGCTTCCGGAAGAACGTTCCCTGGAATACATCCTCGCCCGGAGTGCCGTTCAGAAGGAGGACCTAAGAACGGTGGCCCTACGACTGGCGGATTTCTACGTTCACGCGCGCCGCGTTCCCATCACGTCGCAGGAACTCCGCACCCGCCTCCGGCAAGGCGTCATCGCAGACCAGCGCAAGCTCCTGCTACCCGAATTCGGCCTTGCGAGGGAGCGGGTCGAGGCTACCGCCTCGAGTCTCCTCGAGTTCCTGGAACGGCACCCAGAGACCTTCGAGGCGCGCGTGCGCGATGGGCGGATCGTGGAAGGACACGGTGATCTGCGTCCCGAGCACATCTATCTCACGCCCGAGCCTGCCATTGTCGACTGCCTGGAGTTCTGCTCCGAGCTCCGAGAACTCGACCCCGCAGACGAACTCGCTTTCCTCATGCTGGAGTGCGAGCGTCTGGGTCAGCCGCGCGTCGGCGAATGGTTCCGCGACCTGTACGAGGAGCACACAGGAGACGTGCTCCCCGAACCGCTGCTCGACTTCTACCGGCAGTATCGAGCCCTCCGACGCGCCAAGATCGCCGCCTGGCATCTCCAGGAGCCGATGGCGCGCGAGCAGGAGCGCTTCCTGGCCAAGGCCCAGCGCTATCTCGAGCTGGCGCGACCCACGCAAGAGCCATCCGACTCAGTCCGCTGACGCGTCCCACTCCAACTGCAAGCGCCCTTCGCCGGCAGGGACCACAGAGGTGCCGAATTGCCGGCATTCGCGATTCAACGTGTCAATCAGCCAGCGAGCGTCCTCGGAGCCGGCCCGTG
>CAMYIK010000160.1 GCA_947258365.1 uncultured Thermoleophilia bacterium
ATCTACCATCCGTGCACGGGAAGGTCCCTCGCGATTCAACAGCTGATCGACTCCCTCGCCGCCTCCGCCGTGATTCCGGTGCGAATAGCGTCCGACCCCGACAGACAGCGCGCCGGCGAACAGCCGGACCTGTACGGCACTCCCGCCCTTCTCACTGAGCACACGGGCTGGTGCCCGGAAATTGAAATGGACCAAACGCTGAACGACACACTCTCGTGGTGGCGCCACCAGGTGGAGACACGAGCGTGAACAAGAGCGCCTTCATCACCGGCATCACGGGTCAGGACGGCTCGTACCTCGCGGAGCTGCTGCTTGAAAAGGGATACGAGGTCTGGGGCATGGTGCGCCGCTCCTCGACCGAGTCGTATGACCGCATCGAGCACCTGCGCGACCGGCTGCGGTTCGTCCAGGCGGACCTGCTCGACCAGCCCTCGCTCATGGCGGCGCTCGAGGAAGCCGAGCCCGACGAGGTCTACAATCTCGCCGCGCAGTCCTTCGTGCCGACGTCGTGGAACCAGCCGGTGCTCACGGCCGAGTTCACCGCGGTCGGCGTCACCCGACTCCTCGAGGCCATCCGCACCGTAGATCCCACGATTCGCGTGTACCAGGCGAGTTCGAGTGAGATGTTCGGGAAGGTTCGCGAGACGCCCCAGACTGAGGACACGCCCTTCTACCCGCGCAGCCCATACGGAGTCGCGAAGGTCTACGGGCACTACATCACCGTGAACTACCGCGAGTCGTACGGTCTGTTCGCCAGCTCGGGGATCCTGTTCAACCATGAATCCCCTCGGCGCGGTATGGAGTTCGTGACGCGGAAGGTCACCGATGGGGTGGCCCGCATCAAGCTCGGACTGGCCGAGGAGCTACGCCTGGGCAACCTGGACGCCCGCCGCGACTGGGGTTTCGCCGGCGACTACGTCCGCGCCATGTGGCTCATGCTCCAGCAGGACCAGCCGAGCGACTACGTCGTCGCCACTGGCGCGACGAACACCGTGCGGCGACTCGTGGAGGTGGCCTTCTCGCACGTCGGGCTCGACCCCGACGAGCACGTGGTCATCGACTCCGCGTTCATCAGGCCGGCGGAGGTGGACGTTCTGGTTGGAGATCCCTCCAAGGCCCGGGACGAGTTGGGCTGGGAGCCCGAGACCGACTTCATCGGCCTCGTAACGATGATGGTGGACGCGGACCTCCGTCGGCTCAGCGCGGACCGCTAGCGCTCGGCCGAGGCCGCGGTGGCGCTCCAGTGGCCGCCCATCGCCACCGGGCCCGCTCCCACGTCGTCGCTGAACACCGAGAACGAGCAGCACGCCTCGCGGTGGTGGTAGAGCTCCCGGCGGTCCGGGCTCTCGACCAGCACGCTCACATGAAAGCGGCCCTGCTGGAGCGGTAGCCGGCGGAACGCGAGCGTTACCCACGTCGGCTCGGTGAGTTCGTCCAGGCCGAGGTCGGCCGCGGTGGCTCGGGTCGAGCCGATTGGCCTCCCGTCGCCGCCGGAGAGATTCACGACGACGACCGGGAAGGGCACCGCCTCGTTCGGCTCCAGGAGGAGCTCGATCGCCATCGGCTCGCCGGGGGCGAAGGTGTCGCTCACCTCGTTTCCGCGCCGCAGGCGCACGGAGTCGATCCGCACGGTGCCGCTGCCCCAGTTCGCGCCGCCTCGGTCGCGCTCGTCTCCGACAGCGACCGTCGCTTCGTGCCCTGCGACCCGCAGGCTCTCGGCGTATGCGGCGAACGCGTCCGCGGTGGTTCCGTCGCAGACGATGGAGCCGTAGTCGAGCAGGATGCACCGATCGCAGACCTGCTCTACGGCGTCCTTGCTGTGGGAGACGAACAGCAGCGTGCAGCCGCCTGCGCGGAGGTCCTGGATCCGCCTGATGCACTTGCGCTGGAACGCGACGTCGCCGACGGCGAGGACTTCGTCGAGGAGGAGCACGTCGGCGTTGACGTGGGCGGCGACCGAGAAGGCCAGTCGCATGAACATGCCGCTCGAGTACGTACGTACGGGCATGTCGATGTAGGAGCGGATCTCGCTGAACTCCACGATGTCGTCGAAGCGCTCGGCAACCTCCCGGCGGGTGAGGCCATAAAGCGCGCCCTGCATCTCGACGTTCTCCCTGCCGGTGAAGTCGATGTGGAACCCGGCGCCCAACTCGAGCAGCGGTGCGACGACACCTCCGACGTCGATCGTGCCGGCCTGGGGCGGGATGATCCCCGAGACCAGCTTCAGGAGCGTGCTCTTGCCGATACCGTTGCGGCCGATGACCCCGACCGACTCTCCCGGTGCGATGTCGAGGTCGACGTCACGGAGCACCCAGATGTCCTCAGAGAGCGTTCGGCGACCCCGGATGAGGGTCTCCTTGAGGGTCTGGTTGCGATCGTGCAAGACCCGGTACTTGCGCGAGATACCGCGAAGGCGGATCTGACCGGGCCGAAGGCTGTCGCTCATAGCTCGATCGCCATCTCCGCCTGGAGCCGGTTGAAGACCCAGGAACCGGCCACGAGGAACGCGAGCGAGACCACGACGCAGTACGAGAAGGTGGCGAGCGAAGGGAGCTGGCCGAAGAAGAGCGGGTCGCGGACCACATCGACAAAGGGCGACACCCAGTTACCCCACGCGAGCAGCTGGGCGAGCCAGTCGAGCTCCTCTGCCCCTCGAGGCAGCACGTCCGGCGAGTAGAAGATCGGCGTCAAGAAGAACCATGGCAGCAACAGCGCCGTAAGGATGTGCTCCACGTCGCGGAAGTACACGTTCACGGCGGACAGCATCAGCGAGAAGCCGGCGGTCATGGTTGCGACCAGGATGACAGAAACCGGGAGGATCAGCAGAGCCGCGTTCCGCGTCTCGGGGACGAAGATGAGGTTCACCGGCACGATCAGGGCGAGACTTGCAAGCAGAGTCACCCCGTGGCCCGCGACGACGCTCAGCGGGATGAGTTCACGTGGGAAGCGCACTTTCTTGATGAGCGCCGCGCGATCGACGATGGACGACGCCGCGCCGAGAGCGCTCGCCGAGAAGAAGAGCCATGTCACCAGACCGGAGATGAGGAAAAGCGGATAGGGCTGGATATCCACGATCCGGAACACATAGTGGAACACGACCGAGTAGGCGATCATCGCCGTGATCGGAGCGACGAAGACCCAGAGCAGGCCGAACGTCGACCCCTTGTAGCGCTGACGCACCTCCCGCCGGATCAGGCTCGAGGCGAGCGGGATGTAGCGCTGGCGATCCTCGAACAGCAGCCTGCGCACGCGACCGGGCCCGGCCATGGGCGGGCTATTCGCGCTCAGCGGCGCGACGGCGATCGAGTGGGATGACCTTGGGCGCCGGGGGCAATGGTTCTCGGACCCGGTCCGAGCTATCCTCGCCGCCGCCGCTCCGCCGCAGTGCCTCGTCGAGCATGGCGATCCGTTGTGCGAGTGCCTCGTTTTGGCTGGAGAGTCGCGAGAGGGTCACGCTGTTGTGGAGGAGCATCAGGACCAGGAATATGGCCACGACGAGGAACAGTGCGGACGGCGGGTACGCGATCCCGGTCACATTGGCGAGAACGTCCAGCGCGTCGGTCCAGATGCCGAAGACGAGCACTCCAGCCGCGGCGCAGATCCAGATGATCGCGTAGCGCTCCTGGAGCCGTCGGCGGCGAATCAGCCAGATGATCCCCATCACGATGGCAACCGCGAGGATCATTCCGACGATGGTCAAGTGCGTCATCGGCCCGTCTCCAGTCGGATGGGCGGACGGCCGATGCAGAGCACGCCGATCCCGAGGAGGACCTTCACCATGTAGTACGCCGAGCGGATCGGTGTGATCGACGACTGGCCAGCCCTCCGCTGGCGCATCTCGACCGAGACCTCGGTCACCTTCAACCCGAGCCGTGAGGCGAGGACGATGGACTCGACCTCGGGGTAATCGGGCGGGTAGTGAGCGGCGAACAGCTCGATCGTGTCACGATCGGCGACCCGGAAACCCGACGTGGTGTCAGACAGCCGCCTGCCGGCGATGCGGCTTACGAGCCATGACAGGAGGAGAATCCCGCCCCGGCGGGAGCGGGTTGACCGATAGCCACGTTTACGGGCGAATCGCGAGCCGATGACCAGGTTGGCGTCCGTCGAGTGGAGTTCGTCCAGCAGGAGCGGGAGCTGGTCGGCGGGGTGCTGCCCGTCGCCATCGATCTGGACGGCCGCGTCGTAGCCCTCCTCCCAGGCGAGCTTGTAGCCTGCTTGGACGGCGCCGCTGATACCCACGTTGAACGGCATGCGCAGCACGCGCGCGCCAGCCGCCGAGGCTCGGGCCGCAGTCTCGTCTCGCGAGCCGTCGTCCACCACCATGACGTCCGCGGAGGGCCATGCCGCACGGATCTCGTCGACCACTTGGCCAACCAGGTGCTGTTCGTTGAAGGCGGGTACGATCGCGAGGAGTTTCATAGGCCTTGCCCCGTGAGGGTGCGGCCAGGAGTGTAGCGCCGCATCCCGCATGGGCCAGCCCTCATCAGTCGAGTGGTATTCGCAGCGGGGAGCTGCCGGTCTGCTCGAACCACGTGACTCCCTCGCAGACGAGATCGAGCAGCAGCTCTGCTCCGACTGGGATCTCGGGCAACGCAACGGCGACTGAGGCCTCCACGGACTCGCCCGACTCCACCGAGACCGGGAGCGCGCCGCGCTGAAGCTCAACCCGCGACCCGTCGACGACGACGACCGGTCCGAGAGTCACCGCTCCCTTGACGATCTGGCTCGGGCGCGCGGGCGACCACTCATCCGCACCGCCTGGGGGCAGCACAGGGGCCGATGCCCCGGCGGTCCAGCGCTGGCTTCCGGAGTTGTACGCCCGTATCCTCACGAGCAGGAAGTCATCGTTTCGCCGGGTCTCGATCAGCTCCAGCTCCGCGCCGAAGCCGGCCTGCCGGCCAGGGGGCAGCGACCGGCTGCCGATCAAGGTGTTCGTCGTTGGCTCGGCCAGCTGGCGGCGCACCCGCAGCGCGCCGACGCGTTCGCGGTCCGCGGGGAGGAGCCGATCGACCTCGACCAACCGAGTCACGTCGGTGAAACCGGCGTCGGTCACTACCTGCAGGAGGTACTCCGGGTCGAACGGCGCCTCGAGGGTGCCATAGCGCTCCATCTCCGCGACCAGCTCGCGTTCTCCCTCGCTGCCCGGCTTCGGGCGTATGCCCTCGTGGATGTAGATGCGCCCCCCGGGCGCGAGCGCGCGATGGATGACCGCGAGCGTCGCGGCCTCGTCGTCGAAGTGGTGCATCGCGTCGTAGAGGATCGCGGCATCGAACTCCTCCTCGAAGTCCATGTCGCGCACCGGCATCGCGTGGAACTCTGCGCTGATCTCGTCGGGACCGGAGTTCTCAAAGGCGCCGACCCGCCGTACCCGCTCACGGGCGATCGCGATCATGTCCTCGGAGATGTCCACGCCGGTCACCCGGTACCCGCAGCGGACGAGCCACTCGCTCATCCAGCCAGGGCCACAGCCGACGTCCAGCACGCGAGCGCCCGCGGTGAGAGACAATGACTCCACGATATGGGCGAAGCCGTGCAGGCAGCGGGCCAGCTCGTAGCTCGGCGGATCGCTGAAGGGCTTCGTATAGAGCCAGCCGACCGTCTCAGGAGGCAATTCGGCCACGTAGCTGCGGTGGCCGGCGTTGTGGTCCTGCCCGATGGACTCCATCCGTCCTCCGCGG
>CAMYIK010000161.1 GCA_947258365.1 uncultured Thermoleophilia bacterium
ACCGTGCAGCAGGCTGTCGACCGTCTACTCCGGAACCTGCCGAGCCGGTACTCGCAGCTTGCGAAGTGTCTTGGCACCGGCCCCTGCGAGCGCCCACCGCTTCGGATCGCGCCGGAGAAGGTACTCATCACGGAGTACTTCGATCCCACCCAGAGCCGCAGGGGTGAGTTCTGTCGCCATCCGGTCGCCCCTCTTCCTCGGTTCAACCTGACCCGTGGAGAGGCCCAGTGGGCGAAGTTCAACGTGGTCGACCCTCTCAACGAGCAGGTCGCCACGGCCGCCTCAACCCATGGCTGGACGCTGGTCGATGGTATAGCCGAGGACTTCGAGACGCATGGGATCTGCCGGCGCCCATCCAAGCGCTGGGTGCTCCGTCTGAGACGCTCACTGACACGACAGCTCGGTATCGCCGGTGGCTTTCACCCGAACCGCAAGGGGCACTCCTGCTATCGAAACCGCCTCACTCGAGCGCTGGCCACGACGCTCGGAGACGAACTTGGTGGGCAGCTGCCGGCCCGCTCGAGCTGCGTGTGAGCGTCAGCCCCCTGAGAGTTTGACCGTGTAGCGATCCTCGAGGTGGTCGGCGATCTTCTGACGGTGGTCGCCCTGAATCTCCACGACGCCATCTTTCACCGCACCGCCCGAGCCGCAGTGGCGCTTGAGTTCCTTGGCCAAGTCCTTGACGTCGCTCAACGGAAGCCCTGTCACGAGCGTGACGGTCTTACCTTTCCGGCCTGAGTTCGTCCGGCTGACCCGAACCAAACCGTCGCGGGGCGAGCCTGCGGAGGCAACGTCCTTTTTCTTCTGCGGGGTGCGGCCGCCAGAGGTCGAATAGACCTGCTCGCCGTCCTGATTACTCCGATATCTCGGCACTGCCCTCTCTAGTCGCTATAGTTATCGCAGTGATAAGCGTTGCTTCTGACACCGCACCGGATCTTTCCCTCGCCGAGGGATCCGCGCCGACCGCCGAAGAGGTGCTCGGCTGGGCCGTGCAACGCTTCGCCGGACGCATCGTGCTCACCTGCTCCTGGCAGCGCCAGTCGTCGGTGCTGATTCACATGCTGCACGAACTCGGCGCCCGCGTGAAGATCGTAGAGCTCGATACCGGTCTGCTCTTCCCGGAAACTCACGCCGCGCGGGAGGCGCTTATCGCGAGATACGACATCGAGGTCGAGACGATTCGCCCGCGCCAGACCGTGGCTGAGCAGGCGGCGACAGAGGGCGAAGCTCTGTGGAAGCGCAACCCCGACCGCTGCTGCTATCTGCGCAAGGTCGAGCCCCTCGAGCGCGCTCTGGAGGGTATGGACGCGTGGATCACGGGGATCCGTCGCGCCCAAGCGCCGACTCGTGCGACGGCGAAGCCCCTGGAGTGGGACGCGGTTCGCAATGCCACGAAGGTGCAGCCGCTGGTCAGCTGGACCGACGAGGACGTCATGGGCTACCTACTCGCCCACGACGTGCCCTACAACACTCTCCACGATCGCGGTTACCCGTCGATAGGCTGCATGCCTTGCACTGAACCGGTCGCAAACGACGCCGACCCGCGCTCTGGGCGCTGGGCGAGCATCGGCAAGACCGAGTGCGGCTTGCACATGTCGACGAAAGACTCTCGCTGAGCGGATTCACTCTCTGGTTTACCGGCTTGTCCGGCGCCGGGAAGACCACAATCGCAGAGCTCGTCGGACCGGAACTCGAACGTCGAGGAGGGCCGGTCGAATACCTCGATGGCGATGTCGTGCGGACCCACCTCAGCAAGGGCTTGAGCTTCTCCAAGGAAGACCGCGACACCAACGTCGAGCGCATCGGCTGGGTGGCGAGCAAGTTCACCCGCCACGGCGCCTGGACGCTCGTGTCCGCCATCTCGCCCTACGCCGCCACCCGGCAAAAAGCCCGCGAAATGGTCGAGGCCGAGGGACCGTTCATCGAGGTGCATGTGAACGCGTCCGCCGACGCGTGCGCCGATCGTGACGTCAAGGGCCTGTACAAGAAGGCCCTCGCCGGTGAGATCCCGGAGTTCACGGGAGTCAGCGACCCCTATGAAGCGCCAGAGAATCCCGAGCTGGTGCTCAGCACCGAGGACGAGTCCGCCGAGGCGAGCGCCCAGAGGGTGATCGCTGAGCTCGAGGCCCGATCACTGATCTGAGTACGCGGCCCCCAGAGCTCCCGTCGAACCCCTACGAGCGAGGCTTCGACAGCAGCAGCTCTCCGCTGCCGTATCTGCTGGCCCTGGCCGGAATCATCGCGGGCCTGATCCTCGCCATCAGCAACTTCCAGACGATCGTGGATCGCGTCGATGCTTTGCAGAACACGCCCTTTCCCGGTTCCGGGGTCGTGATGCTCGAGGCGGGGCCGCAGATCGTCTACTACGAGCCGGCGCTCGGCACGGCGGCCATCGCGCAGCCCTCAGAAGGACGCTTTCGTGACGCCGTAGAGGTGATTGGACCGGACGGTGAGGCGCTCGCCGAATCGGGTCAGAGCGCAACGATCCAGATCAACGTGGGCGGCTTCGACGGGTACGCGATGCTGCAGGTGGAAGCGCCGACAGGCGGCGATTACCAGGTCGTCGCAAGCATGGAGACCGGCATTCCCCCGGGCGAGCTCGCCGTCGGCGAAAAGATCTTTGGCGACAACGCACGCACACTCATCTACGCCATCCTCGGCGCGCTGCTGGCGCTACTGGGATTCGGATTTGCCATCGCGACGTTCTTCACCCGCCGATCCCGGCGACGCCGCCCAGACCCGAACCAGTTGTCGGCGCCCGCGGCGGAAGGCCTACCCCAGGGCCCAACCGAGTTCTGAGCGTGTCGGTCGATCTGCACAGCCACACCACATCCTCCGATGGGGGGCACTCCCCCTCGGAGCTCGTGCGGTTCGCCGCCGAGGCCGGCGTCGACACCCTCGCCATCACCGATCACGACACCTTCGCCGGCCTGCCGGAGGCGATTGCCGCGGGCGAGGAGCACGGACTTCGCATCCTGGTGGGTGTCGAGATCAGCGTGCGCCACCGCCCCGGCACCTTCCACCTCTTGGCCTACTTCCCTCAGCTGGGTGCGGAACCCCTCAGCGAGCGACTCGTCGAAATGCGCACACGCCGCGAAGAACGTGGTCGCGCCATCGTGGCGCGGCTGGAATCACTGGGTGCACCGGTGGAATGGAGCGACGTGGTCGGGCGCGCTCAAGGAGCGATCGGCAGACCCCACATCGCGGATGCTCTCGTAGCGGCCGGGTACGTCAAGGATCGGCAGGCCGCCTTCGATCGCTTTCTCGCCAACGGCGGACCGGCGTTCGAGCCCTCGCGCGGCCTCGAGCCCGATGAGGCGATCGCGCTCGTCCGGGAGTCGGGGGGCGCGCCGGTACTGGCCCACCCCTTCTCGCTTCGCCTACGTCGCAAGGATCTTGGCTCGACGATCCACCGCCTCACCCAGCGGGGGCTGGCCGGCATCGAAGTCCATCGCGGCGACCACACACCTGACCAGTTTCGTACCCTGAGCAAGCTTGCACGCAAACTCGGCCTGATTCCCTGCGGTGGTTCAGACTTCCACCGCCAGAGCGACGAGCGGCGTCTGGGAAACACCGGCGTGCCGCCACTGCCATCTGAGACCCCCGAGCTCCTGCTCGAATACTGCGACAGCGACCACCCTGTGAGGACATGAGTACAGCACCCGTCATCGACACCACCGAGCCCCGCGCCGAAGGCGTCCACTGGGATCTCACCCCTCTGGCGACAACGACCGAGGACGCCACGACTCGACTTGAGGCGGTGATCAAGCGTGCCAAGGCGTTCGAGAAGCGCTACCGCGGAGCCATGGAGACCATCGGCGCGGGCGAACTCGCCGGAGCGATGGCCGAGCTGGCGGAGATCCACAACGAGGTCGGGCGCCTCGCGTCGTACTCGGGCCTTCGCGAGTCCACCGATGTCGCCAATGAGGAGAACCGCGACCTCGCCGCCACCGTCGATCGCCAGATGGTCGAGCTCGGCAACGCTCTGCGCTTCTTCGACCTGGAGTGGCTCGAACTCGATGACGCGAAGGCGAACGAGCTCGCCAACGCGCCTGAGCTCGCGAGGGATCGCCACCACCTGCTGTCGGCTCGGCGGTTCGCGCCGTACACCCTCGAGGAAAATGAAGAGCGCATGCTGGCTGAACGCGCTCCGGCTGCAGTCTCGGCATGGCAGAGCCTGTTCGAGCAGGTCACCTCCACCCTGGAGACACCATTCGACGCGGGCGACGGCGAGGAGCCGCACACGATCTCGCGCCTGCTCGCTCACGTTCGTGACCCGAACCGGGATCTGCGAAAGCGCGCGCTCGACACCCTGTACGAAGCGCTTGAGCCACACACCTCGGTGCTCGCCCACTGCTACGACAGTCTTGTCGGCGACCGTCTCGCCATGGACCGGTTGCGCGGCCATGAAGAACCGATGGCCCCAACCCACCTGCGCAACGAACTCGACGACGAGGTCGTCCAGGGGATGATGTCGGCCGTCGAGCGGCACTACGGCCTGGCGCACCGATGGTTCCGCGCGAAGGCCGGCCTGTTGAGCCTCGACAAGTTGGAGCTCCACGACCAGTACGCGCCCATCGGCGAATCGCGGTCTGTGGACTTCGCCGAGGCACGCGGCTTGATCAACGCCTCGTTCGGGCGATTCTCACCCGAGGTCTCCGCCGTCGCGGAGGGCTTCTTTGCGGAGCGCCGCATCGACGCGGAGCCTCGAGCCGGCAAGCGTGGCGGAGCCTTCTGCGCCTCCGTCGCCCAGGACGCCTCGCCGTTCATGCTGATGAACTTCACCGACCGCATGGATGACGTCATGACCCTGGCCCATGAACTGGGGCACGGCATGCACTTCACGTTCTCGGCTCAGCAGCAGACGGCGCACTCCTTCCACACCGGCATCGCCATGGCCGAGGTGCCGTCGACCTTCGCCGAGCTACTGACCTTCGATCACCTGATGGCGACCGAGGACGATCAGCAGACACGCCGCTCCCTTCTCGCCGAGCGCGTCGAAGGCTCATTCGCGACGGTCTTCCGGCAAACGGTATTGAGCCGCTATGAGCAGCGCGCGTATGCCGCGCGAAGCGAAGGCACCACCCTCACCGACGACCGGCTCTCGGCCATCTGGTTCGAAGAGAACGAGAAGTACTACGGAGACGCGGTGGACATGACGGACCGCTATCGCATGGGTTGGTCCTACATCCCCCACTTCATCTCGACCCGCTTCTACACCTACGCGTATGTGTTCGCACACTTGGTGACTTTGGCGCTCTACGCGCAGTACCGCGCCCAGGGCGAGGCCTTCGTGCCGAAGTACCTCGAGTTCCTCTCCGCCGGAGGTTCCGCCACCCCGCAGGAGCTTCTGCTGCCACTCGGCGTCGATCTCTCGAGCCCCCAGGTGTGGGACCCGGGCTTCGAGGAGATGGACCGGATGATCGCGCTCGCTGAGGCCGGCTAGCTCTCAGGACTAGACCATCGGTAATCAGGCCGGGCATTACGGTCCCGGCCATGCCATCTGAGATCGCAGGCGTAGACGCCATCCTGTCAGTGGCCGTCGCTGGCCTGGTCCTATTCATTGCCCTGACCTTTGTCGGTGGGCGCATGCTGGCCCGACGCTTGGTGGGCGGATCACGCGCCAAACGCAAAG
>CAMYIK010000162.1 GCA_947258365.1 uncultured Thermoleophilia bacterium
CGTCGTGCGGAATGTTGAGCGCGCCGGGGATCGTGCCCTCGGCGACCTCCTCAGGCGTGCGCACATCGAGGATCTGCAGGTCTTGGAGCTCGTCGCGCTGAGTGGCAAGGGTATCGACGTCGATCACCTGGAAGGGCTCGGCGGCGGCCGAGGGCTCCGCGTCGTCCGAATCGCTCCCGCAGCCAGCGACGAGAGCGAGGGCGGCGATGAGCAGCAGCAGGGCCGCGATGTGGGGGCGAGCGGATGTCATGGGGACCTCGGGTGAGTCGATGGACGTGGGTGCCGTTGCGACACGATAGGCGGCCGACCGGTGGGCTCGCAGCGCGTGCGGTCAGTGGCCGACGCGGACCTCCGGCAGGCTGCGCGCTCCAGCGCCGCCGCGCCACTTTTACTCGGAATGTGCCGCAATCGCCGTGTTGCTCGTCGGTGAATGGTGGCTGCCAAAAAAGCGGCCACACCCGCTGCAAGTCTCTACGCAGGTTCGCTGAGAGCTAGAGGTCAGCCCTGCAAGGGCTAGCCGCCCCGGCCCTGCGGGATGTGCCCTCGTGGTCAGGGACCCGGCACGCGCAACCGATACCGTCCGATCCCCTCGATCGGTGAAGGGAAAGAGATCGACCGACCGCAGATCACGCGAACCACCTTTCGGGTTGGTCGGATGGACTGCTCCGCTGAGGAGCAGCTCGTGAGAATGAAGCTGGACGACCTCGCTGCGGTCCAGGGGCTCATGGTCGATCTTGATGGTCGTACCGTCACGGTCGTTCACCGCGGGGACCCCTCGACGATCAAGAGCGCTCTTGACGCCCTTCGGCTTGATACGACCTTGGTCGGCAGCACGACCGAGCGGACCCTCGCGCGGCTATCGAGCCGGCCGATGGCCGAGCGACGAGCGCTCGGGCTTGCGCTTGCGATCAACGCCGCGTTGTTCGTCGCGGAGCTCGGAGCCGGAATCCTGGCCCACTCCATGGGTCTTGTCGCCGATTCGCTCGACATGCTCGCCGATGCGAGCGTCTATGCGCTGAGTCTTTTCGCGGTCGGACATGACGCCCGGCGCAAGCGACACCTTGCAGCCGCCAGCGGCTACCTCCAACTGGGGCTCGCGCTCGTGGGACTCATCGAGGTATCGAGGCGCTTTCTCACGAGCGAGCCGCTCCCGGATCCACGAGTGATGA
This sequence comes from uncultured Thermoleophilia bacterium, assembly GCA_947258365.1. GTDB lineage: Bacteria > Actinomycetota > Thermoleophilia > Miltoncostaeales > Miltoncostaeaceae > CAMYIK01. The sequence goes on from CAMYIK010000162.1 coordinate 1,170, forward strand.
TCGCCGTCGCGGCCGTCGCGCTGGTCGGCAACGTCGCGACTCTCATGCTGCTTCGACGAGCGCGAAGCCAGGAAGCCCACTTTCAGGCGAGCTGGATCTTCACGGCCAACGACATCAAAGTAAACGGGCTTGTGATCGCAGCGGCATTGGTCGTCCTCGCCACCGGGAGCGCGACACCGGACTTGGTGACGGGCGCGGTCATTTTCCTCATCGTGGCCAACGGTGCCCGGCGCATTCTCAACCTCTCGCGCCGAGATGCCGCTGTAGGGATGGACTAGCTCGCGGGCGCAATCCTTCAACGCGCGCTCGCTACGGCCGAGCCCGGTTTCAAGAGCCCATCGAAGGCGGGCCGCAGCCAGGACCAGCGCCTTCGATCTGGATAGCGCATGGTCTCGGCCCTGAGGCCGGCACTACCTGGTTGGCCGATGAGGATGCACCGACCGGCAGCCAGGCGTATCGGTCCAGACGCTGCTGGCCTTGGCTGAGCGCGCCCACGTCCTCGATGCGTGCGACCGCGCGTCGTTGGTGTGTCAGGGCCTCTGGCCACGGCGGCTACGCTCTACTTGATGGATTGGTACGGCGATCAGGCCAAGAATCGAGTAGCCGGTCATCCAGTTCCCGCTGAGCGCATTCGGTGAGCGAACGCCCCGTCGGCAAGACCAAAGACGCCGGCTGGCAGATCGGGGTCTCGCGCACCATCGCCGTTGACCTCGATACGGTCTGGGAGTTCCTGACCTCGAGCGAGGGTCTTGCGGTCTGGCTTGGACCCGGCATCGAGACCCCACTCAGGAAGGACCAGACCTACCAAACCCGTGATGGGACAACCGGCGAGATTCGCAGCCTCCGGCCGCTCGACCGGGTGCGTCTGACCTGGAAACCGCCGAATCGGTCCGACCACGCCACGATTCAGCTCGCACTCGCACCGGCGAAGGCCGGGTGCACCTTCCGATTCCACACCGAACGCCTCCGCGATAGCGGCGAACGGGAAAAGATGCGCGAACACTGGAAGACCGTTGCCACAGCCATAGAGGCTGAACTCCTCGGCTCGCGATGACCAATCCACCACGTCTGCCCTGCAGGGCTCGAGCGTGCCCCATTTGTTACGCCGCGCCAGCGTGACACAGACGCGGCGGCGAGCGGGGGTGAACGTCGAATATCCGCAGACCAGCGGGCCTAGTGGGATTGAAGCTGAACCCACACCCCCTGCAAATCGAGCTGTTCGATGTCGCGGAGGACCCAGTCTTGTCCCGAAAACGGATCGAAGGGAGGACATGGGACTGAAGTGGAACCCCCCTGTGGCGCGACGCGACGCGAGCAGTGCTTCGCCAACAACTCAAAGAACGCTCCGGCCCAAGCCGGACTCCGGCCGCCGGGCCGTTTGCGCCAAGCGTGCCGCGAAAGCGGTGCGCTTTCAGCTGTTCGAAAACGGGCGATTTCACGACACGAAGGTGTGGCCGCTCCGGCGAGCCCTCAAAGAGAGCAGCATCCAGCGGAGAGCCGAAGAAGCTCCTGTGCAAAGCCACGTTTTGGGGATCCTGGAGCAATTACACGAACAACAGGAGCGGCGGCGGCGGGACTCGAACCCGCGAATAACGGTCTTGCCTCATCGCCTTCCATGAGCGTCAGTGCGGGCGGAGCACATGCGCGCCACTACCGTCTCACCTCGGGACCGGTCCCGAGGTGAGAGATCCACACCGAGCTAGTTGATGGTGACCGCTCGGGTCGTCGTGAACGTCCAGACGCCCTGGAAGAGCGCGGCCGAGCCGTCGACGGAGATCGTCATCGGACCGGATGCGGTTCGCTCGACTGTCGACACGAGATCGAGCGCCGGGTGCACGGCGCCGGACGCGGGCACAGCCGAACCGTTGTCGACGGTGATGACGACGTCGACGACCTTGCCGTCGAGCGGCGGGTTCACACCGATCGCCAGCCCTCCCGAGAGCGTGAGATCGAACTGGTCTCCGAGGCCCGAGCCACTCGGCGGTTCCAACGGGCCGTCGAGCACGACGTGAATCGGGCTCTCATCGACGATCGCGTTGGCGTCGAACAGCGGCGAGGTGTCGCTGTCCATCCCCAGTTGCATCGCGAGCGCGATCCAGTTGAAGACATCGCTCGCGAACTGGAGGTCGTTGTTCGACTCCATCTGGGCGAACGCTGCCCGGATCGCGTTCTCGAGGCCGACGCGGATGAGCGTCATCCCATCGCCGTGCAGGCTCTCCATCTGGTTGCCCTCGGCCTCCAGGCCGAGCTGCTGGATCGTCGCCAGCCAGTCGAGGTACTGACCGATCGCCGAAGTGAGGTACTCCTCGTTGTGCCTGGCGAACACGAGCAGCGGCACGATGCCGTCGCGGTACCAGTGTTCCAGGGGCGGGATCAGCACGCTCGGGTCGGGCATCGCCCCGGTGTCCTCGGCCGCCGTGTTGAGGATGTCGAGCAGTTCGTTCTCCACCTCGTCCTGGATCGGCGTCTTGACCGATGGCGCGCTCGACACCTGTCCGGGCCCCGACAGCGATGCCGGGTCGATGGCCGGCCGCCATGGCTGCGCCGGTGTCGACGATGGCGGAGCACCCCCGCCGGTCGGTGGCGGCGACGTTGCGTCGCCGGGAACACCGAAGGCGTCCTTGGTCGCGTCGAGCACCTCAGGCGACTTGCCCTCGGCCTCCTCGACCGCCCGGCTCGCCGCACGCGCCGTCGTCGGGTTCCTCGGCGGCTGGGCGGCCTGCGCGGGCGCCTTCGCCATCAGCTGCTGCGTGAGTGACGCGACCGTCTTGCCGATCTCGGTGGCGGAGCCGAGCGCGTCTGACGCCGCGTCGCCGGTGAGCGTCGCCGCGGTCTTCGCCGTGTCCCCCGCCAGGTCGGCGAGCCCGCCGAGAATGCCGGCGAGCTGGTCGGCCTTCGACATGTCGCGGAAGATGCTCCCGTTCTGGATCGCAGCGAGAATCCCCGCCAACCCTGCCGGATCCGGGAAGTCGGGGGCGCTGACGAGCGGCAGGGTCGCGTCGGGCACCGTCGGGGTGGTCGGCAGCGGACTCGTCGTTCGCGGATCGGTCGAGACCGGCTGGATCCGCGGCGCTTGATGAGGGATCGGCGAGTCCTGCCAGTTCCAATACCGATTCGGGTCGATGAACTCGCTCGCGTTCGACCGTCCGAGCACAGCTTCGGCGAAGACGCCGGCGCCGGGAAGGAACACGGTGTCCTTCACCGCCAGATCGTTGTTCTCCCCGTCGAATCGCTCGGCGATCGTCGATGGCCAATCGATCAGCCGCCGCAGGTCGCGCTGCGTCTGCAAGTCGACCGGGCCGCCGGACGGCGACAGGTGAACGTAGTCCGCCTCGTCGAAGGTCTTCATCCGGAGCAAGACGCTGTCGCCGGAGATGCCGATCGGAGTGGTGTGGGCGATGAGATGGAGCGGTACGCGGAAGCTCTCGTCGGTCTCGTCGCCGGTGACGAAGAGGCGATCCAGGATCCAGGTCAGCCGGCCGGTCTCCATCGTCGACAGGACGATCATCGTGAAGCGGTAGGGCTCGCGCTTGATCGCGTCGATCACCTGCTGCTTCCACTGGGCGAGCTGATCGAGCATCGCTTGATGGGCTACTGCGCCGTCCTCGTTCCGTTGTTGGGCGGCCTCGCGCTCGGCCAGCCTCGTCGCGTATTCGGCGAGCGCCGCGGCGATCGGCGACCAGCCGTACACCTCGCGTCCACGACCGGTGTCGTCGTATTCGAACTGGCCGGAGAAGATCCGCAGGCCGTCGATCGTAAGTGCCTCGCTCGGGTCGACCTCACCCTGCGCGGCGAGCACCCGGACATGGATGCTGTCATCGAAGATGTCGGTCGGCGAGGTGATCTCGAGCCGAATCCCCGTGATCTCCGCCGCGTCGAAGTCCCGGTCGAAGTCGGCGCTCCACGTGCTGAGGCCGCGCACCGGGTCGTCCGCCCGGTTGATAGCCGATGCATCGATGTAGCTGGTGCCGTTCAGCTCAACCTCGACCTGCACCTCCTTGAAGATCTCGTCGGCGAACACCATCAATGCTCCGAACCACGGCGCGATGAAGAAGGCTCCGAGTGCTGCGGCGATCGCGTCGGCCCATTCGAGATCCCACTCGACCTCGATGTCGATGCGGAGCTTGTCGATCGTCACGTCGCCCGGCGCATCGGGCTCCGGCGGAAGGGGTTCCGGCACGAAATCCTCAGGGGGCGGCTCGACGAAGACGGTGTCCCCCTTGCCACGCAGATCATCGGACAGGCCGCTGCGGATCGCGTCCCAGAATTCCTCAATGATGTTTTCATCCGCGAACGGCAATGCCCCGAACGGGAGGTACAGGATCGGCACGGCCCTGGTGAGCTCGGTGATCGTCTCGTAGCGATGGAGTATCTCGAAGTACTCCATGTTGAGCGCGTGCATGTGGTTGTAGTTCGTGATGTTCGAGGTCTGCGCGG
>CAMYIK010000163.1 GCA_947258365.1 uncultured Thermoleophilia bacterium
ATCACGACGCAGCTGCGTAATCCCGACGGTTCGCTCGGCGAGTGGTTGCTGCCCCCGGAGCTGCGCAAGGAGATGGGCACGACGCTGACCACGCTCAACGGCAATCTCGAAGAGCTGAACGAGACCCTCTCGAATGTCAGCGCGATGACCGGGAGCCTGCGCGATCAGGTCGAGGCGAACGACCACATCCTCGACGAGATCTCGAGTCTGGTCATCGAGACCGACGAGCTCGTCAAGGGCTTGAAGCGAACCTGGCTGCTCCGCGGCGCCTTCCCGTCGCCGCCGGCTCGGGTCCCGGAGGCGATCGACGCGCCCGTGCTCACGTTGCCCCGGGAGGGGACACCATGATGCGGAGCGTGGCGCTGGCCTGCGCCACTGCAATGCTCCTGGCATGCGCCTCCTCGCCGCCGCCGGTGAGCCAGCTTCGTACGGAGGCTCGGGCCGCCGCCGAGGCGGGAAGCACGCGCCTCGAGAGCCGTCACTACGCAGCGGCCGCCCGTTCCTTCGGCAAGGCGGCGCAAATCTATGGCGCGATCGACGATCCGATCGCGGAGACGGCCGCGCTCCGAAACCAGGCCGAGGCGCTTCGACGCAACGGAGATCTCGACGCCGCGACGGCTGGCTTCGAGCGCGCGCTCACCAGCGACCGCCTCGGCAAGCGGACCGACGGGCAGGCTCGCGATCTTGCAGGTCTGGCCCGCTGCTCCAGCGGGCGGGGAGAGCTGGAGCGCGCCATCCGGCAATCCGAAGAAGCCCTGGGGCTCGTCTCGGGAGCGGAGGCGCTGCGCGCGTCGCTGGAGATCGATCTCGCGGTCTATCTGATTGCCCGCGGCAACCCCACCGACCAGGGGCGCGTCGTCGCGCTATTGACCTCGGCGGCTGATCGCGCGGCTGAGCACGGGGAGCCCCGAACCCTGGCCGCGGCGCATCTGGTCCTGGGGCGTGCCCAGCGTCTCTTCGGGCCGCCCGGCCTTGCCGAGGATTCCCTGCGCCTGGCGCTCTCGGAGTTCCAGGCGCTCGACGATCCAGAAGGAGTTGCCCGGACCCACGAGGAGCTCGGCCTGCTGCTCGTTGCCCTCAATCGGCCCGAAGCGGCAGGACGGCATCTGGAGCAGGCGCGACGCGGATACGAGTACCTCGACGACGAGGCCGCGCTCGCGCATCTCGACGAGCTCCACGTCCAAGGGCGCGACTATCGCTCTCCCCCATGAGCCCGACCCGCCGGATCCTCCGCTATCTTCGGCCCCACTGGGCCGGGTTCGGCCTGGCGCTCGTCTTCGTCGGCCTGCAGACCGCATTCGAGGTTGCGAAGCCGTGGCCGCTGAAGGTCATCGTCGATCGCGTCCTCGGCGCCGAGACGCTCGGCAGCACCTGGCTCGACTCGGTGGACAAGCCGCGGCTCCTGCTCTTCGCCTGCGTCGCCGTCGTCCTGATTCAAGGAACCCTGTCGGCCATCGCCCTGCTCCACAATGCGCTCACCGTCGGCATCGGCCAGCGCATGGTAAGCGATCTGCGCGCCGACATGCTGACCCACCTCTACGGCCAGTCGCTGGGCTTTTTCGGCCGAAGGCCGGGCACGGACCTGGCCTATCGCGTCACCTTCGACACCTATGCGGCGCAGTCCCTTGCCATCAACGGCTTCCTGCCGCTCCTCAGCGCCGGCGTCCTCATCGCGGTCATGGGCTACGTGATGCTCCGCATGAATCTCGTGCTGGCGGCAATCTTCTTCGCGATCTGCCCGCTTCTTTTCCTCGTCACGCGCATCATCTCGAAGCGCATCGCGCGGATCGCCACGGAGATGAGCGAGCGGGAGAGTCACCTGCTGGAAGAGGCGCAGCGCGACGTCGACGCGATCCAGGTCGTCAAGGCTTTCACGGCGGAAGCGGACGAGCGGGCTCAAGTGATGCGCGCGTCAGCTCGGGCGCTGGCGTCCGCGTTCCGGCTTTACTTCGTACAGACCGGGTACGCTGGCGCCGTGAGCGTTGTGCTGGCGCTCGGGACCGCAGGTGTTCTTTACGCCGGCGGTCTGCTCGCACTTGCCGGGACCGTGACCGTTGGCGATCTGCTCGTTTTCGTGAGCTACCTCGCGGCCCTTTATGCCCCGATCGACTCGGTTTCCCGCGCGCTCAGTGTCGTGCACGAGTCGTCCGCCGGTGCCCGCCGGGTGGTGGAGGTGCTCGACAGTGAGCCCGATGTGCGCGACACGCGCGGCGCCCAGGACCTCGGTAGCGTGCAAGGCGCGGTGCGCTTCGAGGGTGTCTCGTTCGCCTATCCTAGTCAGGCCGGTGCGCTCGCCCTGGAGGACATCGATTTCGAGGCCGAGCCGGGTTCGCTAGTGGCGTTGGTCGGTCCGTCCGGCGCTGGAAAGAGCACGCTCGCTAGCCTGATCCCGCGCTTTTTCGACCCGACCGCCGGGCAGGTGCTTCTCGACGGCACCGATCTTCGTAAGATCCGGCTCCAGAGCCTCCGGAGCCGGATCGGGTTCGTGCCGCAGTCGCCACTTCTCTTCCCACTGAGCCTGGCCGACAACATCCGTTACGGGCGCCCCGAGGCCAGCGACGAAGACGTGCGCCGCGCCGCCGACCTGGCGGGGGTCACCAGCTTCGCTGAACAACTGCCGGATGGCTTCGAAACGTTCGTCGGCGGCGAGGGGAGAGGCTTCTCCCATGGAGAGGCTCAGCGCGTCACCATCGCGCGGGCGCTGGTGCGCAACCCGCGCATCCTCATTCTCGACGAGCCCACCTCGGCGCTCGACGCGGAGACCGAGGCCCTCGTGGTGGCGGGCATCGAACGCGCACGCGCGGACCGAACGACGCTTGTGATCGCCCACCGGCTCTCCACGGTCCAGCGCGCGGATCATCTGCTCGTCCTCGACAGCGGGCGACTCGTGGAGCATGGCACGTTCGCGTCGCTGCGCGATGCTGGCGGGCTCTTCGCGCGGCTCCATCGGCACGCGCTTTTCTACGCGGAGGATCGTCCGTGACGACCCGTTATCGCGTAACTACAGTGCGCATCGGCCCCCGCTTGACCCCGGTCTCGACGCTGTGATGGGCTTGACGTCGGGTGCTGGTATCGGCGGCGGCCTGCCCGGCTTCTCACTCGCCTCCGGGCGGCCGCAGGTCGCGATAGCGGCAGGCCGGGAACACATGCTGGACAAGGCTGCATAGCGAGGCAACGTGCAATGAACGACGAAATCATCCCGCTCGAGTGGTATCGCGTCGCCGGCGTACACGACGTGCCCCCCGGCCGGGTCACGACGGTCACGGCGGGCACCCATTCGATGGCACTGACCAACATCGACGGCACGTTCACCGCCATGGACAATCGCTGCCCCCATCAGGGCGGCCCGCTGGGTGAGGGCTCCATCGAGATCGGCGCCGGTGGTCAATGCTGGCTGCGTTGTCCCTGGCACGGGTGGGATTTCGATCCGAGGACCGGGCTGCCACCGGGTGGACACGAGGACAGCGGTCAGAGGCTCTATCCAACCGAGGTCCGTGAGGACGGTATCTACGTCGCCCTGGCGGCCGAAGCACCCCACGAAACCACGGTAACCGACGTCATGGCAGAGACCATGACGAACTGGGGTGTGACAACGGTCTTCGGCATGGTCGGTCACTCCAACCTGGGTCTCGCCGACGCGCTCCGTTTGCAGGAGAAGAAGGGGCAGCTGAGCTACTACGGCATACGCCACGAGGGGGCGGCGGCTTTCGCCTGCTCGGGTTATGCGAAGCTCACGGGCAAGCCGGCGGCCTGTCTGACCATTGCGGGCCCCGGGGCGACCAATCTCATGACCGGCCTTTGGGATGCCAAAGTCGATCGCGCGCCGGTGCTGGCGCTCACGGGGCAGGTGGATGTGCAGGTCCTGGGGCCCGGCGCGTTTCAGGAGATCGACCTTGCCGCCGCGTTTGCACCGGTAGCGCGCTTCAGCCAGACGGTGCTGCACACGTCGAAGCACGCCGAGTTGATGAGCCTGGCCTGCAAGAACGCCCTCGTCGAGCGCGACGTAGCCCACCTGATATTTCCCGACGACGTGCAAACGTTACCGGCAGCGGACTCTGCCTTCGCCGCGGGTCCCGAGGGTCGGGTGGCTGCCGGGATCGTCGCGCCCGCGCAAGACGTTCTCGCCGACGCGCTGTCGCTGATCGAGAAGTCGAAGCGGCCGATAATCATCGTGGGCTATGGTGCGAGAGACGCGATGAATGACGTGGTGGCGCTCGCCGAGCGTCTGAACGCGCCGGTCCTGACCACCTTCAAGGCGAAAGGGCAGATGTCCGATAGCCATCCATTGGCCGCCGGCGTGCTCGGCCGATCGGGTACACCGGTGGCTAGCTGGTTCATGAACGAGTGCGATCTCATTCTCGCTTTCGGCTCGTCGTTCTCGAACCACACGGGCATTACCCGAAAACGACCTGTCATCCAGGTCGATTTCGATCGCATGACCCTGGGTAAATTCCATGCGGTCACCGTGCCCGTCTGGGCGGAAATCGGCGTGACGACGAGGCTCCTTGGCGCCGGGTTGTCCGAGGCGACCAAGACCGTGGACCAGCGCCCCGAGCTGGAGGAGCGCTGGTCCATCTGGCGGGCCGAGAAGCAGAGCCGCATCGATGACGACCGCGGGCAGGGCCTGAGCTCAGCAACGGTATTCGCCGCGCTCGGCAGTGTTGTTCCCGCCGATGCAATCATTGCGGTGGACGTCGGCAACAATACCTATTCGTTCGGGCGCTACTTCGAGTCACGGGGTCAACGCGTCCTGATGTCGGGCTACCTCGGTTCGATCGGCTTCTCGTTTCCCGCGGCCATGGGTGCGTGGGCGGCGACCCGGGACCAGGCGGAGTACCGCGGGCGCAAAGTGCTTTCCGTCAGCGGCGACGGCGGTTTCGGGCAGTACATGGGTGAGTTCAACACCGCCGTTAAGTACGGCATGGACATTACCCACGTGCTCCTCAACAACTCGCAACTGGGCAAGATCGCCAAGGAGCAGCGCGCCGGCGAGTGGCCGGTGTGGCAAACGGACTTGCACAATCCGAGCTTTGCCGCCTACGCCAGGCTGTGCGGCGGCAAGGGAATCCGCGTGGCCAAGCCCGATCAACTGGAAAGCGCGATGGGCGATGCGTTGGGCCATTCCGGGCCCGCCCTGGTCGAGGTCATCACGGACGCGGATCTGATCTGACGCGAAGTGCCGAAGAGTCTGTTTGATGGGGACCGCATGGCCGTGAGAAACGACGAAGTGGAGGAGTCGCACCTTGGGGAAGCCCTGATCTATTCGCGCGACAGTGCGAATTGATCAGGGCTTCCCTAGGGACTGGCCGGTGGCAGCGTAATCATCAAGAACTGCGAGCGACACACCTTTTCGGGGCGGACAGCCAGTGTGTGCCACAATTGTGCTACAGTTTTCGCGCACATCGAAGCCCGGAGAGAAACATGTCCACAACTACCATCCGCCTTCCACAGGACCTGAAGGATCGTGTTGCGCAGGCAGCGGAGCGTGCCGGAACTACCGCTCATGCCTTCATCCTCGATGCGATTGCTGAACGAGTGGACCATGTGGAGCGTCGCAACGACTTTCAC
>CAMYIK010000164.1 GCA_947258365.1 uncultured Thermoleophilia bacterium
GCATGGCGGCAGGCCATGGACGATCCCGAGGCCGCCGGCATGACCGCGTTTATCGAGGACGACACGGTCTTCTCATTGCCTGAAGATGGCGGGAGGCATCAACCAGTACCTGGTGGCGCCGCGATGGCCGTCGCGGTGCCAACCGGCATCGACCAGCTCAAGGGCGTGACGTTGGCGGTCTCTGGCGTCACCTCCGCAGCGGCCATAGCGGCGGCAGCCCGGATCGCGCAAGAGCCAGAGGTCCTCGAGGATCGCTACGCGGTGGTCTTCGACGAGCGCGGTGTTCCGTTGCTGGCGGCAGGGCAGGGCGAGCCGTGAGGCGACAAGCGCCACTTCCGGTGATCGCCTTGGCCGTGGGCGCGATCGCGGTGATCTTCGCCTCCGACTCTCCCCTCTTGGTCGGTGCAGTCGCCGTGGGTGCAATCAGCATCTTCTTCAGCGCGGCGCGGCGCGCCAGTGCGGTCTACCTCTGGGCCGGCGGCATCAGTGGCCTGGGATTGGTGTTGTTGACTCCCCTCGTAAGGTCAGACGGCGGCTACGCCCTCGTGACCGGGCCCGAAATCGCAATCATCGACACCGAGGTGACGATCCCCGAGGTGGTCGCGGGTGCGGTCGCCGGCGCCCGTGTGTTTGCCGTCGCCGTGCTGATCGGAGCCCTTCTCGCCCAGGTGGACTCCGACCGCCTGCACCAGCTGATTGGGCGCGTCGCACCCCGCTCCGCCATGCTCGTGGCCCTCGGCGTTCGCCTGTTGCCGACCCTGGAGCGCGATGGTGTGGCGATGGCCCAAACGGCGCGCGGGCGCGGCCTGGCCCTGGCCGACGGGAGCTGGCTGGCCCGTGGCGCACGAGGTGCCACGCTGGTCACGCCACTCGTGGGCTCCGCGCTAGACCGAAGCCTCGACATCGCCGAGGCGATGGCGGCGCGAGGCTATTCGGGCGGGAGACTCTCGCCATTGCCCGAGCCGGCCCTCGGGCGCCACGAGCGTTCGATGATCGGGGCGGGTGCGGTCCTGGTGGGTGTGTGTGCCGCCGTGGTCGGTGGCGTCCTGGGCCTCGCGGTCGCGGCGGGTGTGGCCTTGGCCGCGCTGGCGTTCGGCGCCTGGAGCCTGCGATGAGCATTCGCGTCGACGGACTGAGCTTCGCCTACACCGGTGGCGCACCGGTGCTCGAGGACGTGAACCTCGCCGTCGAGGCAGGCGAGATCATCCTTCTCACGGGCCCCTCCGGTGGCGGAAAGTCGACGTTGCTTCGGGCGCTCTGCGGACTCGTGCCCCACTTCCACGGCGGCACGATCACCGGACGCGTCGAGATCGCCGGGGTCAATCCACTCCTGGATGGCCCGACCGCGCTCGCCGGCCGGGTCGCCTACGCGTTCCAAGAGCCCGAGGCACAAGCCGTATTCGACACGGTGAGTCGCGACATCGCCTTCGGTCCTCGCGCGCTTGGCTGGACGGGAGCGTGTGTGGAGGAATCCGTCGCTCGCGTCGGTCGCCAGATGGGACTCGGTGACCTTCTGAGCCGCGAAATCGCGACGCTTTCTGGCGGCGAGCGCCAGCGGGCGGGACTCGCTGCGGTGCTTGCGTCCAATCCACGGGTGCTTCTGCTGGATGAGCCCACCTCTCAGCTGGATGTCAGCGGCGTAGAGGGACTGGTAGACCTGCTCAACGACCTCTCCGAAGGCGGCGTCGCGGTCGTTATGGCGGAGCACCGAACGGAGCAACTCGCCGGCTTGCACTACCGCCAGGTCGTGCTCGGCGAGCAGGACATGCCCGCCACGGCAGCGTTGCCGCCGCGCCGAGCGACTTCCCGCCCGGAGTCACTCCGCATCCGGAACCTCCGCTGCTCCTATGACCGCACACCGATCCTCTCTGGGCTCGATGCGGAGTTCCGGCCAGGTCAGATCGCCGTCATCGTGGGACCGAACGGCTCCGGGAAATCGACACTTTTGCAGGCGATTGCCGGCCACCTCAGGCACGTGGAGGGAGAAGTCAGCCTCGGCACGGAGGTGCTTGGCGGTCCGCCGGAGACGCGTTCCCCGCGAGTAGCCCATGTCGCACAGGACGCAGCACGTCACATGCTGACCGAGTCGGTGCGGGATGAGATCGCGTACGGCTTGCGGCGGATGGGACTCGCAGAGGACGAGATCCGGTGCCGCGTCGAGAGTGTCGCTCTCCAGCTTGGTCTGGGACCCGTCCTTTCTCGCCATCCGGGCGATCTTTCCGTAGGGCAGCGCCAGTTGGTCGCGCTCGCCGGAGCGCTCGTCGTAGATCCGAGGGTCCTGCTTCTCGACGAGCCGACGCGAGGCCTCGATACCCACAGGCGCCAGATGTTGATCGCGGCCCTCGAGCGATGCTGCCTTGCTGGAGCCGTGGTTGTCGTGGCGAGCCACGATCGCGGCTTTTCCACCCAAGTAGCCGACAGCACGCTGAGCCTTGGCGCGCAACAGGCACTCCTTCAGGAGGCCCCCGCGTGAGTGCCCTGGTCACCTTTGCCGCCATCAGCGTGATTCTGTTGGTGATCGGAGTGTCGCTTGAGCGCGGAAAGGGCGTGAAAGAGCTCGCCGTAGTCGCCTCGTTGGGAGCCGTCGCTGCGGCGGGCCGCGTGGTTTTTGTGGCGATTCCCAGCGTGAGCCCGGTCACCATCGTGTGCCTGGTGACGGGCGCCACGCTCGGGGCCCGCGCCGGCGCGGCCGTCGGGGCGCTCGCCGCCTTGATCAGCAACACGTTCCTCGGACAGGGGCCGTGGACACCGGCACAGATGGCGCTGTGGGCCGCGGTCGGGGTGAGTGGTGCACTGCTGCGCCCTGCCGCGACGCGCGTCTACGGGCTCGTTGTCCTCGGTGTGGTGTGGGGCTTTGCCTTTGGCTGGGGCATGAATCTGTGGTTTCTCGCCACGTTTGGACCGGAAGTCAGTTACGAAGCTTTTGTGCTGACAGCTGCTCGGAGCCTGCCCTTCGATCTCGCCGGTGCGGTGGGCAACGCCGTCCTGGCGGTCATAGTCGGTCCGCCACTAATACGCATGCTGAGCCGCGTCGCGGGGAGGATCCGCGTACGGGTGCTGGTGCCTGCGCCTGCTTAGGCGGCCAGCCGCTCCGCAGCCTCGACCAGGTGGACCTCGGCGCGTTCCAGACGGGCCGCTTCTTCGGTCGTCCACTCTCGAGCGACGGCGAGCCTCGTGTCGCACTCGGAGAGCAGCCGGTCGACCTGATCCGGCGCCGATGAGCCCTCCTGCAGGCGCTCCCGAGCGCACTGCGCGGGATCGAGGGCCGACGCGAGAGCATTCGGGTCGACCCGGATCTCCATATCCAGCTGTTCCCGAGCTGCGGATGCGATGTCTTCAGGAGAAATCTCCTGCAAGGACATCCCCCCTTCGATTCGCCTGCGCACGACCAGTCCCAGCAGTTTGTGAGCGCGGCGATAGTCCAGCGTCGTGGTCTTGGCGATCACGTCGGCAACGTCGGCGGCGACCGTAAAACCTGCCCGCGCCGTCTCGGCGAGCTTCTCGGCGTCGACTTCCATGCCGTCGACCACCTCAGCCGCGAGGCGAGTAACCGCGATTGCGTGATCCAGCCGTCGCGGCACGACGCCGTTGAGAGCGTGGAAGTGATCGGTGCGGGCGGAGCCGGTATGCAGAGTCGTGAGGACCGCTGCCACGTCGCCGGCGGCCGCACCCGCGGCCTCGCGGATGACCGCCAGGGCGTAGGGGTTCCGCTTCTGAGGCATCAACGCACTGGCACGACTGTGTCGATCAGCGAGCCGCACCACATCGAACTCTCGACTCGCGAGGATCTCGAAGTCCTGGGCCATCTGGGACTGATGGGTCGCGGAGATCGCGACGGTCGAGAGCACGTCGACGTAGACGTCGGTTTGCCACATAGCGTCGCGCACGTGTGGAACCAAATCGGAACACCCCAGCAGCTCGGCCAAGCGTCGCCGATCGAGGCCCCAGCGCGAGCCGGCGCTGCCCCCGGCACCCGCGACGCTCAAGTCGAGGACCTCGTAGTGGCGGCGAAGGCGCTCCGCGTCCCTGAGAGCGGGGTAAACATAGGAGAGCAGCAGGTGGCCGACGGTCGTCGGCTGGGCGGGCTGTAGGTAGGTGTAGTCCGCGCCGAGATGATGTGCGAGCCGCTTCGCGTGCCCCGCCATGGCCGCTGCGGCATCGAGGCTCGCGACCTGCAACGCAAGGACCTGGGATCGGGTCAGAAGCCGTAGCGCGACCCGGAAGGCCTCGCGGCGCGGGCGTCCAGCGCTGAGCCAGCCTGCCGCGTCTGGTCCCACCCGCTCGGTGAGTACGTGCTCGCGGGAGTTGAAGGCGTCACCCAGCTCCGGGTCCCAGGGAAACTGATCGCCAGGTATGGCGTGCAGCTCGAGCAGGCCCGTGATGAGTGCCGTCGCTCGCTCTGACGAAATCTCGCCGGCCTCAGCCAGCGCGACCGCATGAGCGAGGTCTGCACGTGACAGATCGTGCGCCAGGAACGGCCCATGAGCGACCTCTGCCGCATAGCCCGCGGCGATCAGCTCCGGCGCGGGACCGCTCGTCAGGCGCCCGCCGGCGCCGAGGTATTGAGAACTCACTCCGCCAGGTTAGCGCGATTTTGCAGGGCGAAAGCCACGGAGCCGCAACGCGTTGAGCACCACGAAGAGGCTGGAGGCCGCCATCGCGGCCGCGGCGATGAGCGGATTGAGCAGGCCGGCCACGGCCAATGGAATCGCGAGAACGTTGTAGCCGAACGCCCACGCGAGGTTTTGAATGATCACCGAGCGCGTGCGGCGCGCAAGTCGAATCGCCTGGGCGATGGCGCCGGGGTCGCTGCTCGTCAAAGTGATGTCCGAGGCGGAAATCGCCATATCCGTGCCATGGCCGACGGCGATACCGAGATCCGCCGTGGCGAGTGCCGGAGCATCGTTTACGCCATCCCCGACCATCGCGACGGACGAGCCACGCGCCTGGGCGCGTTCCACCTCGGCAACCTTGTCCAGAGGGCCCAGTCGGCCGTCGGCGGCGCGAATACCCAGCTGCTCGGCGACGTGATCCACCACCTCCTGGCGATCACCGCTGAGGATCCGGACATCGACCCCTATGGCTCGCAAGTTTTCCACTGCCGGGGCCGCCTCAGGTCGCAGTTCGTCGGTCAGACCGAACCAGGCGGTGGGTGTGGCATTGACGAGCATCTCGCTCGCGGTCTCGTCGGCAGCCGCGTCGACCGACACCGCCCGACGAAGCTCCACCTGTGCGTCGCCAAGCACGCCACTTATCCCCATGCCCGCGACGGAGGTGAAGTTCTCGACCGCCTCCAATGCGATTCCTCTGGCAAGGGCCGCCGAAACGATGGCGCGAGATACGGGGTGCTCACTGCTGTTCGCCAGACTCGCTGCCTGAGCCAGCGCCACGTCTTCGGACTGGCCCCGAAGCGGCACCACCCGCTTCAGACTCAAGGAGCCGCGGGTCAGTGTTCCCGTCTTGTCGAGCGCGACCACGGTGACGCCCCTCGCGCGCTCCAGTACCTCCGGGCCACTAATCAGGATCCCCAACTCCGCCCCGCGACCCGTGCCTGCCAGCAGGGCT
>CAMYIK010000165.1 GCA_947258365.1 uncultured Thermoleophilia bacterium
GCGGTGGTGGGGCTCGTGGCGGCGATGTTGCCCGCGCGGCGGGCGGCGCGGATGGACGTGCTCCGGGCGATCAGCTCGGATTGACGCGTGAGTCGTCCTCGAGACTGACGCAAGGCCTCTCATCAGGTGGTGCTTGCACCACCCCATATCGGCGATCATCCGCAATTGCGGCCGTCTGGCCGCCGACGTAGGTTGAGCGGCGTTATGCCGCCGTCAGAAGGGTTCAGGGGATGAGCACGAATGGGAACGCCGCGCGGGTTGTCGACGCGCGCAAGATCTATGGAGAGGGCGACGCGGAGGTGCGCGCGCTCGACGGGATCAGCGAGGAGTTCCCGAGCGGCCAGTTCACGGCCATCATGGGTCCGTCCGGCTCGGGCAAGTCCACGCTGCTGCAGACGATGGCGGGACTCGACCAGCTCACCTCGGGTCAGGCTTGGCTCGGCGACACCGAGATCACCGGCCTCAGCGAGAAGAAGCTCACACGCGTGCGTCGGGACAAGGTCGGCTTCATTTTCCAGGCCTACAACCTCGTCCCGACCCTGACGGTTGAGGAGAACATCACTCTCCCGATGGACATCGCTCGCGTGAAGCCTGACAAGGAGTGGATTGCCACGGTGGTCGACGCCGTTGGCATGTCCGACCGGCTCGATCATCGACCAAGCGAGCTCTCCGGAGGCCAGCAGCAGCGCGCGGCCGTTGCGCGAGCGCTTGGCAGCCGACCCGACATCATCTTCGCCGACGAGCCAACCGGAGCTCTCGACTCGACCACCGGGGCGGAGATGCTGGGCTTCATGAAGCGCGCCGTGGACGAGTTCGGCCAAACAGTCGTCATGGTGACCCACGACCCGAACTCGGCGTCCTATGCCGACAGGGTGCTCTTCCTCCTCGACGGCAAGGTCGCCGACCGTATGGAGGGCCCGACCGCTGACACGGTGCTCGACCGCATGAAGACCCTCGGGGACTAGCCGTGATCTTCAAGCAAGCGTTTCGCAGTCTGATCGGGAATCCGACCCGAACCCTTCTCAGCGGTCTCGCGGTCGTCCTCGGCGTGGCCTTCGTGGTCGGAGCCTTTGTGCTGGGCGACATGGTGGGCGGCGCGTTCGACGAGATCTTCGATACGGCAAATCAGGGTGTAGACGTGCGCGTGCAATCCCTCGAGGAGGACGCGGACGGCCTTGGGCAACCCTTCTCGTCCGAGATCCTTACGTCGATCCAAGCGGTCGACGGCGTTCGGGTCGCCGAGGGGAGCCTGTTCACCGATCAGGTCGTCATCATCGGTAGCGACGGCAGCCCGGTCGGTGGCCAGGGACCGCCTCAGTTCGGTGCGAGCTGGACCGAAGACGAGGGGCTCAATGCCTTCGTCTTGGAGGAGGGGCGCGCCCCCGCGGCTCCGAACGAGGTTGTCATCGACGTCGACGCGGCGGACACCGGCAAGCTCGGCGTGGGTGACCGCGTCGGCATCGCGCCGGACGGACCAGCCGAGAGTTTCGAGATCGTTGGCCTCGTCAGTTTCGGCGATGGGCTGGGCGGGGCGACGTTCGCGTTGTTCACCTTGGAGCGTGCAGAGGAGCTCTTCGACAACAAGGGTCAGCTGACGGCGATCACCGCCGCGGCCGAGCAGGGAGTCGACCAAGAAGTCCTGCGGGACCGTGTGTCGGCCGTTCTGACGCCGGACGTAGAGGCGATCACCGGCGAACAAGCCGCAAGCGACGATGCCGCCGACATCCAGGAAGGCGTGAGCATCCTCCGCAACGTGGTGCTGGGCTTTGGCGCCGTTGCGCTGCTCGTGTCGACCTTCGTCATCTTCAACGTGTTCTCCATCACGGTCGCGCAGCGCACACGCCAGCTGGGTCTGCTCAGAGCCGTTGGCGCCTCGGGTGCGCAGGTCCGCCGGATGGTGATCGTCGAGGCGCTGGTCGTTGGCGTGGTCGCGTCCCTGGTCGGGATCGGAGCGGGGGTCCTCCTCGCCCTCGGGTTACTCGAGTTCTTCAGGCTCGTCGACATCGACCTGCCCACGACCAGCCCAGAGCTCCTACCGCGGACGATCATCTGGGGGCTTGCGGTAGGCATCATCGTCACCTTGCTCGCGGCCTTCGTGCCTGCCTTGCGGGCAAGTCGCGTTTCTCCCGTATCGGCCATGCGCGAGTCCACCAGTGAGGAGGCTCGTGTGCCCCCTCGTGTTCGTATCACGGCCGTTCTGCTACCGACGCTGGGGATCCTGCTTCTCGCATGGGGTCTCTGGGGGAGCCTCGAGCTGACGCCGCGTCTGACCATCATGGGCTTCGGTGCGCTCCTGCTGTTTATCGGCGCCGCCGCGTTGACGGCCTTGATCGCCCGCCCGGCGGTCGCGGTCATCGGCTACCCGGCGCGCCGCCTTTCTGGCGTGTCGGGCAAACTCGCCAGCGAGAACGTCGTCCGCAAGCCCGGGCGCACCGCTTCGGCAGCGGCGGCACTCACGATCGGAGTCGCGCTCGTGGCCTTCGCGGCCGTGTTTGCGTTCTCCTTGCGCGCGTCGTTCGACGACCTGCTCGAACGACAGTTCAAGACCGACTTCATCGCGTTCGTGGACGGTGGCGACGAGAACCCGGCATTCACGCCGGAGTTCGCCGATCGGATCCAGGCGCTGCCGGAGATCGGGGTGGTCTCGCGTTGGCGCTCCGGCGATTTCTCGGAGCCCGACTCCTTGAACACCACGTCGGAGCTATTCGGGGTGCAGCCCGCCGTTCTCGAGGAGATCTACGACCCCGAGCTACTCGAGGGGAGCATCAAGGGCCTCCAGCCGGATGAGGTCCTCATCCAGTCATCGGCGGCCGACGACCGCGGCCTGTCCCTGGGTGACACGTTCACGATGGTCTTCGAGGAGACCGGCGCCCAGCCGTTCAGCGTCGCCGGCATCTTCGACGACACCACCTTCGCGAACTACATGATCTCTCTGGAGGCTCACGACGCGAATTTCGGCCTTGACGCGGACAATTTCGTGTTGGCCCGTGTCGCGGACGGGGTCGACGCGGACGCCGCGGAGACGGCCTTCGACCAGGTTGCGGCCGATTTCCCGCAGTTGACCGCTCAGAGCAATCAGGAGTTCCGAGACGAAGCCGCCGCCGACATCAATCAACTGCTCAACGTGATTAACGGCATGCTCTTCATGGCGATCCTGATCGCGATCCTGGGCATCATCGCCACGCTGTTCCTGGCCGTCTATGAACGCACGCGGGAGATCGGGCTCTTGCGGGCGGTCGGCATGAGCCGCCGCCAGGTGTTCGGAATGGTCACCTGGGAGTCGGTGATGACCGCGCTCTTGGGAGCGGGCATCGGGGTAATCCTCGGTGTGATCATGGGTGTGCTGATCATTCGTCGGCTTTCCGATGACTTTCCGATCCTGGACATCCCGTACACGTTGATCGCGGTCTACCTGGTTGCGGCGGCGATAGTGGGGGTAATCGCGGCGATCAGTCCGGCGATCATCGCGGCCCGAATGAACATCCTGAAGGCCATTCAGACCGAATAGCAGGACTTTCCCGGTCGTTAAGTCGTATAGCGGCCGGGTGCGGGTTGAGTAAAGAAGCCTGACTGGAGCCGGGGCGGCCCCCTGGCATTGGTATCCGTAGAGGCGGATCCCGTCTCAACGGCCATCGCCCCGGCCGCGGCGGACGATCCGATCCATGATCGGACACCAACAGGAGCTCCGGCGCGCAGGCCGGTCAGTCGTCGGCCAGGGACGCCGAGGCGTCAACGCCATTCCGTTCGGCACCCTCGTGGAGCGCTGCGTTGCCGTCGCGACGGTGCTGTTGATCGGCGCCTTGCTCTTCGTACCGCTGCTCGTCGTCGGCATCATCGGCAGCTCCACTCCCGCGGCGGCAAAGGACGCCAACGTCGAAGCCGCGGTGGGTATCGCCGTGATCCTGCGCGCCGCCGCCCACCGGACGGTGACCGCGGCGCTTGGTGGGGTTGTGCATGCGACGTTTGCCACCGCGGTGCGTGCAGGCTCGAGGGCGGTCCTGCAGCGCCTCATCCGCACCACAGTGCTGACGGTGGTCGGAGCACTGGCGGTCGCCACCCCCGCCAGCCTCCGTCCGCGTCTTCGCAACTCTCGCCGCCGGTTGGAGGTCAACGCGTTTGCCGTAGGGGCGGGGGCGCTCGTCATGGGTGTCTCTTGCGTGGGAGTACTGCTCGGACTTGGACCCGGACTCGGTGGGGTCGTCCACGAGTCCGAGGTCCCCCACATCATCGTCGCGGGTGCGCTCGCGGCGACACCGCTTCTCGTCTATGCGGCGGCTCACACCGTGTCGAGTCGTTACTGGTCGGTGCAGGTCGACTACACGACCTCGATCGACGGCCTGCTGCTGCAGGCGTACTTCACGGGCGCCGGCTCGTTCTTGCCCATGGCGACCGACATCGAGTGCGCGGGCAAAGAAGAGGACTGTATGCGCGTCGCGGCGGTTGGGATCGGCTCCCTTTACCTTCTTCATCTCGCTTTGGTCGGGCTTGGGGCGGCGACCGGCAGCACCGTGATGGAGTTCGCCAGCAGCATGGCGCTGCTCTACGCCTTTGTCTTCATCTTCCCCGTGCGGCCGTTGCCGGGCTCGCGAATTTGGAGACACAAACGCCGCGTGTGGGTCGCGCTGGTGATCCCGATCCTGGCGTCGTTCTACTTTCTGGCGCCTGCCGGGCTGACGGTGATCGTGTGAGTACCGACACCACACGCGTGAGGCAGGGGGAGGAGCACACCCGCATACGCCGCAACCGGTTGCGCGTCGCGATCCTGACCGTGCTCGCGCTTTGGATCTTCACGTACAACCTGCTCGTCAAGCAGCAGGACCCGCTGACGGCCTTCTTCCGGATCCTCGACACGGTGAGCGATGACTTCGTTGTCGGCACCGCGTTGACGTTCGCGCTGGGCATCGCGATCGCCGCGATCTTCGCGTTCACGAAGCTCTATTCGCAGATCATCTCCAACGTGGACTCGTTCCGAATACTCGAGGACATCTACTCGGAGGATCTACGACGGGGTGCTCTCCGCCACGGTTTCTCTCGCATGCTCCACTTCGAGAACGAGACGGCACGTGAGGATCCGTATCCAACGAGGATCGCGGCGCTGCTTTTTGCCTTCGGCCTGCTCTACGTCATGAGCTGGATCTACGTCGTGATGTTCAGCGAGGCGCTGTTCTTCGTGGCCTGGAGCTCTGGCGTCGACCTGCCGATCACGACGCAGAACCTCCTGTTGATGCCGACCTTGGCGCTGGCGATCCCCTTCTCGGCCAGGGTCATGGCCTATCTCAGGTACCCATACACCCAGGACTACGCAGACTTCATGCCCGGGGCGGCATTCGTCCTGGTGATCGTCGCGACGCTCGGCTACCTCTTTCAGTCAGAGGACCAGAAGTTCTTCCTCACACAGGTCTATGAGAAGCCCGAGTTCCTGCTGTCTTTTGCGCAGAACGGCGCCCTGCTCGCGTTCATCCCGGTCTTCGTCGAAGGGGTCGTCCGCGGGGAAGGGCTCTTCGGCCCGCGGCTCTTTGGGAGTGGGCTCAAGGGGCAGCGGTCGTAGCTTCGCCGGT
>CAMYIK010000166.1 GCA_947258365.1 uncultured Thermoleophilia bacterium
CCGCTGCAGGTTGGGCAATCGGTCGTTGCTCGAGTCGACGACGCAGAGGCCCTCGACCGAGACCTCAGCGCATGGGCGGCGGCGGTCGGCCACGAGCTTCGAGCAAGTGGCGCGGCCTCGGGTGCGCGGGAGTATTCCATCGTCAAGGGCATGCCCCGAGAGAACGACCGGGGCCTCGCAATGGTGATCTCGAATCCCGGGCTCTTTGAGCTGCTTTCCCCGCTGGGATTTGCCCTTG
This sequence comes from uncultured Thermoleophilia bacterium, assembly GCA_947258365.1. GTDB lineage: Bacteria > Actinomycetota > Thermoleophilia > Miltoncostaeales > Miltoncostaeaceae > CAMYIK01. The sequence continues at coordinate 239 of CAMYIK010000166.1, forward strand.
CGGCGAGTCTTGAGGGGATTTCGGTGCGCATCTACTTCCAGGCCCAGGCGGTTCGGGTCCTGAAGGAGGGCTTCACGCCGCGCGCCGGGGGCTGGATGCGCCCCTTCAGTCGCTTTGCCTTCGCCGGGCTTGAGCGCGCAGGCCATGTACATCCCCAGGTAAAGCTGCGCCAACTCAAGCAGCGCAGCGCCGAGTTCTATGCCTGCGGACCTTCGATGGAGCACTTCAAGGTTCGCCGAGACGAACTCGTCTTCCCCGACGTGACGGTCGCCGCGTATCTCACTTTCATGACCGTAATGGCCGAATCGGACATCCACGTCTTCGTGCAGTAGGGACGCTCGATCGCCGCCGGATGGCGTCTCGCGTGAACACCTCAACCGGGCCGGACTACGGGTTCAGCTGAACCCAGAGCAGGACGCACTGTCCCGTGGCGAGGGCGAGGTTCGCAAGAGCGCCCGCCACGTTTGACGCGGGGACGACGAGCAGCGTGAACACGACTCCCGCGACCAGTCCGATTCCCATCATCGTGCCCCCGGCGAGCAGCAGGCCGGCCACTACTATCTCGAAGGCTCCAAGAAGCGCGGCGAACGCGGCACCGTTTGGCAGGATCAGGTCGCGGATCAGTGGCCGATACGGCCCGAACCACGTCGAGGCGTCAAAGGCGCCGAAGAATTCGCGCGGGTGGGTGCGGCCGTAGGTCAAGTTGAAGACCCCACCAGTCGCATAGAGCGCGGCAAGGCTGTATCGCCCTATCTCGCTCAGGGTGTGCACGCTCAACATGGGGTCCGCGACTCAGGATCCTCAGACCCCGATCACCTGCTTGCCCGGCATCGCACCCTTAGCCATTCCGGCGATCGCCGTGGGCACCTCATCGAGCGCCCAGACCTTGGCGACGCGCGGAGAGATCTCGCCCGCGGCAACCATCTCGAGGAGCGCGGTGAGGTCCTCCTGGTACCACTCAGGGCGCTTCTTGGCGAGTTGTTGAATGCTGTAGAACGAGGTGCGCTTGCCCATCGGCAGGAGGTTGTGGGCGAGCACGGGGCCGACCCTGAGCGCCGTTGTCACGCCGCGGCGGAAGTCACGCCGGCCGCTGCCAGAGAGCATGGTGACCATGCCGAACCAGATAAGCCGGCCTCCGTGGCGAACCGCCTTGAGCGACTGCCAGGCGGTTGCTCCAATCCCGTCGTAGGCCGCATCCACACCTCGGCCGCCGGTGAGTTCGCGACACCGCTCGACCACGTCCTCGTGTTCAAAATCGATCAGGACGCCGCCCTCGGATTCGATATGGGCGCGCTTCTTCTCACGATCGGTGCCAAGTACACGTACGTCCAGAGTCTTGCCAAGTTGCATTGCGGCCGTGCCGACGCCACCGCCCGCGCCTTGAATCAGAACCGTATTGCCCCGACTAACGGGCGCCGAGCGGGTCAGCATCTGGTAAGCCACGATGTAGTCCATCACCAGGCACACCGCCGAGGTGGCGTCGAGTTCTGCAGGGACCTGGACCACCCGCAAGCGCGGGATGAGTGCATGCTCCGCCCAGCCGCCGACGATCGACAGCCCAGCGACGCGATCACCGGAGGAGATGTCCGTCACATGGACCCCAACCGACTCGACCTCGCCGACCACGTCCCAGCCGGGCACAAACGGCGGCTTGCGGCGCTCAGGGTGCAACCCTTGGCACATCAGCAGGTCGGCGAAGCTGATGGCGGTGGCCTCGACGCGTACCCGAACCTCTTCTGGGCCAGGTGGGCGAACCGGCCACTTCATGACGTCAAGTGCCTCCGCGCCGCCGAAGTGAGTCGCGACGACAGCGGAGCCGGTTAGCGATCCCGGCGAGCCTTCCTGGATGGCTCGTGAAATTGGCATGGCCCAGGCTCACGAGTGCGAGTGAGGACCGCATCCGTGTTCTGCCCTCGATGGGTGCGTCTGACGCAGCGGCCGATTCGGAGAACTACGGTGGCTGCGTGCTGAACTCAGCGGGCACGCGTTGGGCACCATGCGAACAGCTGCGGAGACCGCTGCACGCCCGGGCCGCGATACGGAGCGGTCCGTTGCGAACGTCGGAGAGCGAAAATCCCCATGAGCCGGAGTTCCTTCAGGCAGCGGGCGAGTTCGTCTGGAAGGGGGTTTGGGTTCAACTTCAATCCCACTAGGCCCGCTGACCCGTGGATAGCCTCCCGTTCCCCCTGGTGAAGAACGGATTCTCACCGGGTCCGCCACGACCAAGGAAATCGGGCGCGTTCGAACCCTGAGAGGCGAGAGGCTCCAGCCGGGGCTAGCCGGGCGGGCTCGACGGGCCCACGCGTCAGCGCATGGCTCCTAGATCACCTTCAGGTTGGCGTGCATACCGGCCTCGTAGTGACCCGGCAGGTTGCAGACGACGGCGTAGTTGCCGGGTTTCAGGTCGACGGTCATCTTGCCGCTGGTACCAGTCGCGAAGTGAACGCCGGCATGGTGATCTCCCTCTGCCTGCTCATCATCGCCGCCATGGGGAACCACCGCACCGTCCTCAAGAGCAGCCCCGCTCGCGTCGGTCGGAAGCTCACCGGAGTCACGGCTGGTCTTGATGAGCACAACTTCGTGCTCAATGGAGCCCTCATTGACGACATCGAGCGTTACTCGTCCCGCCGCCACTTCCGGAACCTCAGGCACCATCGCGAACTCGCTGGGCGCGCCCATCGTCACGACGGCGCTCTTTGGAGCCGCAGGTTCAGGTGGCGGCGCGGCCTGCCCAGTGGTTGTCGCCTCGGTGGCCACGGTTTCCACGGCGGCGCCATCGGAAGAGTCGGAGTCGCTACAGCCGGCAACGACGATGCTCGCCGCGGCGATGGCAATTGGGATGAGGATTCGACGCATGCGTTGCTTGGTCCTTTGCTGGTGGATGAACGAGGCGGAGCATCGGGCTTCCGGCTACTCGATTCCTGCTTCACGTTGCAGCCTACGAACGTAGGCGACGATCTGGGCAACCTCCGGGTCGCTGACCCCGGCCTGAGGAGGCATGTCCCCAAAGTTCCAGTGGTGTTCGCGTACCCCTCTTTTCACCGCCAGAAGGAACGCCGCGTCGGAATGGTGTGAGGGCTCATAGACCTTGTCAACGAACGGCGGGCCCTGCTGGGTGCCTTGCCCGCCAACTCCGTGACAGGCCGAGCATGATCGCTCGTAGGCCACTCGGCCTGCATTGACGTCGTCGGATGAAGCGCCGTCAGACAGCTCTGTTGAGTTCTGACCGCATCCCGCGAGACCGACCGCGAGAAGGATCGCGGCGCTGACCGCGAGCAAGAGCCATCGACGGCCGGCGTTCGCGCCCGGGTGCGTCGGGTCGGAGCGTGCGATCTGGGGCATCGTGCGACCCTAGAGGAGGGACCTTCTATTCGACTAGAAGGTCCCGCTGTTCGAAACCTGTAGGGGCCGGGGTAAACCGCAATCTCCGAAGTAGCTACCGGCTCTGTGTCGCGGATTGCGGGGCCGCTTGCTGTCGCGCGGATTCCCATTGCCTCGCGCCGATAGACGGTCGCGGCGGCTCGGGCGATTGCCAGCGCCGGAGCCGATTCGCATTGAGTACCACCGAGAGGCTACTGGCGGCCATGGCAGCGGCAGCGATCATTGGGCTGAGCCGGAGCTCAAAGAATGGATAGAGCACCCCGGCAGCGACCGGGATTCCCACAACGTTGTAGGCGAAAGCCAAGAGGAGGTTCTGTCGGATGTTGCGCATGGTTGCCCGACTCAGAGAGATAGCCGTGACGACCCCTCTAAGGGCGCCCGAGATGAGGGTCACATCCGATGCCTCGATGGCTACGTCGGTCCCCGTCCCGATCGCGAGTCCGACATCGGCCTGGGCGAGGGCAGGAGCGTCGTTGATGCCGTCCCCAACCATGCCGACGAGGCGACCTTCGTCTTGGAGCCGGCGAACTTCGAGCGCCTTGTTCTCGGGCAGCACCTCCGCCAAGACGCGCTCGATGCCGACCTGACGTGCGATCGCCCGTGCCGTTCGGGCGTTGTCGCCCGTGATCATCACTACTTCAAGGCCGAGCGACTGCAGCGCGGCAATCGCCGCCGCGGAGTCATCCTTGACCGTGTCAGCGACGGCAGCTACTCCGGACGCGCGTCCGTCGATCGCGACGAGCATCGGGGTCTTGCCTTCTCCGGCGAGAGCGGTGAGTGCAGCCCGATAGGCGCTGCTGTCGATCCCCTCATCGCTAAAGAGGCGTTCATTGCCGATCAACACGTCGTGGCCCTCGACGCAGGCGCGGGCACCTTTGCCGGTGATCGACGAGAACTCCTCCGCCGTGGCGAGCTCGATGCCCTCCCCGCGCGCACCATGAACGATGGCCTGCGCGAGCGGATGCTCTGACGAATTCTCCATGGACGCCACAAGGCGAAGGAGCTCGCTCTCGCCGAGATCCTCAGCGGCGATGACATCCGTAAGGGCGGGCTCTCCGCGGGTAATCGTTCCGGTCTTGTCCAGCACGATCACGTCGAGCCGATGCGCGGTCTCGAGCGCTTCAGCCGAACGCATCAGGATGCCTTGCTCGGCTCCTTTCCCGGTACCGACCATGATCGACAGCGGAGTAGCCAGGCCAAGCGCGCACGGGCACGCGATGATCAGCACACTCACCGCGGAGACAAGCGCAAAAGTCAACGCAGGGGCGGGCCCGACGACGAACCAGACGACGAACGTTGCGATCGCGATCAGCACGACCGCCGGAACGAAGTATGAGGAGACCCGGTCCGCCAGACGCTGAATCGGAGCCTTGGAGCCTTGGGCCTGCTCAACGAGTTTGATGATCTGGGACAGCATGGTGTCGGCGCCGACACGCGTTGCTTCGAAGCGCAAGGAACCAGTCTGGTTGAGCGTCGCGCCAGTTACCTCATCGCCCTCAGCCTTGCTCACCGGGAGCGACTCGCCGGTGACCATCGATTCGTCGATCGTGGTGCGGCCACCAACGACGACGCCATCAACCGGGACTTTCTCTCCGGGCCGAACCAAGATCTCGTCCCCGGGTCTGACGTTCTCGATCGGCGTCGGGATCTCTCGGCCATCGCTGAGAACCGTCGCCGTACGGGCCTGCAGGCCGATCAGCGCCCGGATGGCCTCGCCCGTGCCGGCTTTGGCGCGCGCCTCGAGAAGTCGTCCAAGGAGGATCAAGGTGATGATGACCCCGACCGCCTCGTAGTAGACCTCTCGC
>CAMYIK010000167.1 GCA_947258365.1 uncultured Thermoleophilia bacterium
ACGAGTCCGAGCCCGCCTCGCGACCGCCGCCGGTCTCCTTCTCGCCGCCGAACGCGCCGCCGATCTCGGCCCCGGAGGTCCCGACGTTGACGTTGGCGATGCCGCAGTCGCTGCCGAGATGGGACAGGAACGTCTCCGCCTCGAGCAGATCGCGGGTGAAGATCGAGGACGAGAGGCCCTGCGGCACGTCCGCCCCGGGCCGCGCAATCGCCACCGGGCACGGCAAGCGGTGGGCAAGATACGACGACACGCTGCCAAGCGCGACCCGCGCGGCCGTCCCTCGGTGGGCTCCGCAGACCACTACGTCGGGTCGTGCCTGCTCCGCCCATTCGACGATTGAGGCCTTTGGATGACCCCTCAGCAGGACGAGCTCGGCCTGGGGCACCTCCCTCGACAAGCGCTCCAAGAGCTCCCTGCCAATCGACTCCCACTCCAGGCCGGGCTCGGCGACCATCGTAAGCCAGCCGTACCTCGTGAAGGTCTCAGTGGCATGGACCAGGTAGAGCTTGCCCTCGGTGCTTGCCAGTGTCCGCCCAAGCTCTATCGCGCTCTTCGCGGCGTCCGAGTAGTCGACGCACACTGCGACCGAACCGAAAGCCCCGGCCCGAGCCTCATGATCCTGCTTTCCTTCGTCGGTCTGGTTCACGGCATGCCCTCCAAGATTCGTGCGGGTCTCTCGAGGCCCATCCCCGACGCTTCCGCCGTCTCGAGGCCCAGCTACCGCAAGAAGTGCTCACTCTTCATTCGCATGGCGACAGTCGCTACTGCACGATCCGATCGCTACCGAATCAGCCTTCGCGTGGGCCAAGATCTCAGGTCGCCGGCACGAGCGACAACCCGATGGGGCCCGAAATGGGCCTCGGTTTCTCCGCAGAACGCCGGGGGGCATATCTTCTGTCCTCGCTTGCCCCAGGCTGAGCAGACGCCCAGGTTGCGCGCGGTACGTGCCGTCGTTCCGGTCGCCAACCTCGTCCACACCCCCGCCTAAGGCCATTCGAGGGGGTCGATGCGCACGACGCTACCTCGCTCCGCCTCACCGAGGGCACCGGGGGATTGTCCCGTTACCGGGGGTCCTCGACCCTCTCGAACTCGAGAACCAGGCCCGCGTCTTTCACCTTCTGCATCGCGTCCTCCAGGATGAGGCCGAAGAGGTCCGGCACAATCGCGAAGCTCGGGGGCGCCAGGTCCCCGGCTTCCGTCTGACCTTCTTCGATATCTCCGGTCGCCGTCGCGTCATCGTCGCTGGTGGGCGGAATCGGCTCTTGGCCGACGAGCACAACACGCACTGAAGTGTTGAGCGCCCCGACGCTTCCCGGCGTCAGATCCTGCTCTGCGACGAAGCCGCCGACGACGAAAGACCTTTGCCGCAGGCCGGCGTCCTCCACAAGCTGCTCTGTGTCGATCTGCGTGCGGCCAACGAGGTCCGGTACGGTTGCCCGCTCCAGCCCGGGCGCCGTCTCGTCACCGATCTGAGCCCTCTCTTCGTTGCCCTCGGTCTGCCGCCCCCTTCGTTGGCGTCGGTCCTCTCCGTCACGGGAGGGACAACGGGCGCTGGTTCAGAGCCATCGTCCTCGCTGGGCGCGAACACGAGAGCGATGGGCGAACCGAGCGGCTTCAGCTCTCCAGGAGTGGGGGATCTGGCGCCTGATCAACGCGGTCGCCTCGTTCTCGCTGGGCTGGTCGACGAGCCTGCCTACGGTGAGGCCGGCCCCTTCCGGCGATGCCACTGCATCCTCGTACGCTCCGCCGGTGACCTTGGGCACCGGGGCGATCTCCGCGGCGACCGCGATCGTGATGTCCACCGCCTTGCCATTGTCGATCTTCTCGCCGGCGAGGGGGAATTGCGACACGATGTCGCCCGGCTCGGCATCGGGGTCGATCGATGGCGGACAGGGGGCTGGCGCATCTGCGTCGCCCGCCGCGTCTTCCACGAGAAGGCAATTCCCCTGTTTGCCAAGCTCGAGCGCATGATTTGCAGCGAATTCTCGAAGAGCGGGAGACGGGATTCGAACCCGCGACCCTCAGCTTGGAAGGGTGCAAATTGGAGGAAACGAGACGACCCCGGAGGGCGCTAGACGGGCCAATTTACGGGCACGAAGCGTGATTGGCGATCGAACGCAATTCCCGCTCCGAAATCCTGTTTCGCGTCCTGGTGTTCGATCTGAGTTCGATCGCGCGCCGGTGCTCGGGCTGTTGACGGACAAGGTCAGGGTCACCTGGTGACTGGCAGACGCGCGGTCGGCCCACGCGCTGGAGAGGCCTCACCGGCAGGTTCGAATCCCACCCCCTCCGTTTTGACCGAAGAAGTGGGTCACGTTCGAACCTGCGCGAGAGACGAGGCGCGTGGGCGTCCACCCCGACGCCTCCTACGGCGCCCCCGGACGCAGAGTCGACCTTGGTGATGGTCCCGTCCTTGAAGTTGAGGTCTGCGCAGGCTGAAGCCTCGGTCTGGCCCCGAGCTGCTCCGGTGCTCAAAAGTTGCACGGGACTGAGGCTGCCGAGCTGTCGGTCGGAGCGGTCGCAGTTGCAGTAGACCTCGCTGTTTCGAACAGGTGGGTTGAGAGATCGGCAAGTCGCCAGAAACTCGTACTCTCCGGAGTGAGTGGCGTATCGTCGAGGCAAACGACAACGAGAAGGCATTGCGATGGCTGTCGATCGAGAATCACGCGCGACCTTCGCCAATGGAACGCCGGACGGTGTCGTCACGGCTGCGCCTGAGGCACGAATCGCGCAGCTTGAGGAGGAGCTACGCCGCGAGCGCAAGGAGTCGAAGCGGCTCGCGCGGCGCGAGGCGCGCGAAGATGAGCTGAAGCCCTACCAGGTCGAGCTGCTCAAGCTTCAGCGCCACCTCGAGACTCACAACGAGCGCATGATCGTCGTCTTTGAGGGCCGGGACGCCGCGGGCAAGGGCGGAACCATCCGACGTGTCACCCGCTACATGAACGAGAAGCACTACCGCGTGGTCGCCTTGGGTAAGCCGACCGAGGAGCAGCGCAGCCAGTGGTATCTGCAGCGCTACGTCGCGGAGTTCCCGACCGGTGGCGAGATGGTTCTGTTCGACCGCAGCTGGTACAACCGCGCCATGGTCGAGCCCGTCTTCGGCTTCTGCACCGAGGAGGAATACTCACACTTCCTTCGCGGCGTGGTCGGCTTCGAGAAGGACCTAGTTCGTCAGGGCACGACGCTGGTGAAACTCTACTTCTCGGTCTCCAAGAAGGAGCAACAGCGCCGCTTTGAGCGCCGCCGCGACGATCCGCTGCGCCAGTGGAAGCTGAGCGAGATCGACATGCAGGCCCAGGAGCATTGGGACGCCTTCACCGAGCGCAAGTATGAGATGTTGCGCCGCACCCACACGCCGGCGGCGCCGTGGACAGTGATTCGTTCCGAAAAGAAGCATGCCGCCCGACTGAACGCCATGCGAATAGTTCTGGACTCGGTCGATTACGAGGACCGAAACCTCGAACTCGACCACGTGCCGGACCCCGACGTGGTGGTCTCCGGTGCACACGAAGTGGAACTGATGGAGAACGACCGCTTCGGCCAGGGTCGGTTCCGCCAGTGAGCACGGGCAAAGCGGCCAAGACCGCGGGCAGGGGCAGAACCGCCAACGGCGTGAAGAAGCTCGACAAGGCGTTCTACGAGAAAGAGCTGGAGCGTCTTCAGCGCCAGCTGGTCAAGCTACGAGAACGGGGCTTTCCCCTGGTCGCGGTGTCTTCGTATCGCTGCGGCCGAGCACGAAGAAATGAGTCGCTTTCGAACCCGGCCCGCTGCGGACTCTTGCTGACTACACGCGGAAGATCTCCGCAACATCGAGGCCGACGAGGATGACGAGTTGCGCCACCATTACTTGGCGTCTCGGCCTCGCGCTGACCCCATTGCACCGACGACTACCGAGGATGCGCTAGCTAACCCGTAGATCAACCCGCCGCCGAAGGCGTGAGGCTTACCCTGTTGGTCGTCCGGCGGCGAGGTCAGTGAGCTCGGGTGCATACAGGCCCGTGCCGGTAGTCCAATGAAAACCGAACCCTGGCTGGCTGCAGCCTGGCCTTGGACTCGTGAGTCCTTGTTGTCGCGCTACGCACGGGCGGATTCCCGCATGCGGATAACTACGGGGTCCGGATGATGGTCATGCAGGGGTTTCTTGGCTCGCTTCTCGGCATCGCTGTTCGCCTTAATGCGGCGCGTTTCCAGTCGTTTCAGTGGCGCCAAACGCCGATCTTCTCGCTCAAGCCGAGCCTGCCACCCGGTCCGGCCGCTCCAGTAGCGCCCGAACTGCATGTGGATTCCCACGGATGCGTGCCCTGGGGGGCCGACGCATCCTGTGCCAGGCGGCGAGTCCCGAAGAGCGTTCAGGAGACCACAACGGAGGTGTAGACGGTGCGGTTTGGACGACATTCTCAGGACGATTCTTCGCCGTCAAACGACGACGACACCTCCGGGCTGATCAGATTTGACGGGGTATCGAAGACCTATACGACCGGTGGCATCAGCTTCACCGCGCTAAAGAGCGCGGATCTGTTGGTCGGCGCTGGCGAGTTCGTTGGAGTGGTCGGGCCCTCTGGCTCGGGTAAGTCGACGCTACTCAACTTGATGGCAGGCATCGACCGGCCCACCGAGGGCCGGGTCGTCGTGGACCGCGTCGAGGTATCGGCGCTCAACGAAAATGAGACCGCGCGGTGGCGCGGCCAGAACGTCGGTGTCGTCTTCCAGTTCTTCCAGTTGCTTCCCACGCTGAGCCTGGTCGAGAACGTGATGCTTCCGATGGACTTCTGTGGGGTCCACCCTCGGCGGCAGCGGCCTGAGTTTGCGCGCGAGCTTCTGGATCGGGTCGGACTCGCAGACCAGGCGGAGAAGTTGCCCTCTGAGGTGTCAGGCGGTCAACAACAGCGCGCGGCGATCGCCCGCGCCCTCTCCAACGACCCTCCGATCATCCTGGGCGACGAGCCGACGGGAAACCTCGATTCGGAGTCTGCGTCCACGATGATGGATCTCTTCGATGAGCTGGTCGCGAGCGGTCGGACCATCCTCATGGTCACACACGACCGGGAGCTGGCCGAGCGCACCCGTCGGATCGTCGAAGTCAAAGACGGTGCTGTCTCAGAACGCGCGAGGGTGGCGTGATGGGCTCGCGCTGGCGCAAGGTCCGCTCGGACCTCGTATTCAACAAGTCACGCTCGATCTTGGCGATTGCTTCGCTCGCGGTTGGAATGCTCGCGGTTGGCGCCATGTACTTGGCTGGCGCCACGATTGGGACCTCGTTCGAGTCGAGCTTCCTGGGTGCCAACCCACCCTCGGCGATGCTGCGAACCGAGC
>CAMYIK010000168.1 GCA_947258365.1 uncultured Thermoleophilia bacterium
CGACGGCGCGATGGAGGTGGTGACTAAGTCACCACCAGGGTGCCGACCATGCCTGCCTCACGGTGGCCCGGCACCGCGCAATAGAACTGGTAGGTGCCCGCGGAGAGCGTCACGGTGATCGTGGACGCGCCGCCGCTCGTCACGGTAGAGCCGACCGTGGAACCGACGGCGATGTTGTGGGGCACGACCTGACCGTTCACCGAGCTCAAGGTGATGCGACCCGCGGGCGCGGTGACGAAGGTGACGCCGAACGCGAGCCCGGCTGCGGCCACGGGGACCGAGCGGAACGACGAAACCGGAGCGGGCGGCGGGGGTGGCGCGGGTACGTTGACCGTCTCACAGTTGGCGGCGATGGTGTCTGCGCGGTCGCCCGTCACCACATCCTTGCCGGCGCCGCAGTTGATGGACTCGGCCACGCCGTCTCGGGCGGAGATGCGGTCATCTCCGGCACCGGCGATGTAGGTGTCCTTGCCCTTGCCGCCGGTCAGTCGATCATTGTTGGCCCCACCGATCAGGCGATCGTTACCGGCGCCTCCGTTGAGGATGTCGTTACCGGCGCCACCGTTCAGGACGTCGTTACCGGCGTCCCCGTTCAGCCGGTCACGGCCGGCATCGCCGAACGCGCGGTCGCCGCCCGGGCCTCCGATGGCTCGGTCGTTTCCCGCTTGGCCACGCATGAGATCGGCGCCCCGGCCACCGTTGAGGATGTCGTTACCGGCGCCACCGTTCAGGACGTCGTTACCGGCGTCCCCGTTCAGCCGGTCACGGCCGGCATCGCCGAACGCGCGGTCGCCGCCCGCGCCTCCGATGGCTCGGTCGTTTCCCGCTTGGCCACGCATGAGATCGGCGCCCCGGCCACCGTTGAGGGTGTCGTTCCCTCGACCCCCGAAGAGCCGGTCCTTGCCGTTGCCGCCAAAGAGGCGGTCCTTGCCGCCGAGCGCGAGGATGCGGTCGTTGCCGTTTGCTCCCCGAAGCGTGTCCACGCTCTGGGTCCCACGAAGAGTGTCGTTGCGTGGCGTTCCATTCGTGGTCAGCCCGACGGCGAGCCCCGCGCCCGCGATCAGGGCGGTGCTCGTCAGGATGGCGATCGACTTACGTGGCATGGCGGCTTCCCTCCAATGGACATCACGGGCGCCGCGGGGCCGACTGGGCGCGCCGGTTCTTCGTCGCATACGCATACGAGGCACGTCAAGTTCAGTCGCCGGGCGGCAGGTCGGGGCCACAGATAGGTTGAACACCTGATTGCCCCGCGCCGTATTCGGTGTGGAGTCTGAGAGCATGCGAGGAGAGGACGGTCAGCTCATGGGGTACCGCGTCGTGGTCGACTACGACCGCTGTTCCAGCACGGCGATCTGCATGCAGTTTGCGCCCGAGGTGTTCGAAGTGCGCGACGACAACCTGCTCTACCTCCTGGACGAAGAACCCTCCGAGGAGCTTCGAGCCAAGGTGGAGACGGCCGTCAAGGGCTGCCCGATGCAGGCGCTGGCCATCGAGGAGACCTGACTCCCCGCCTGTTGTCGAAGATCGCGGTCGTCGGTGCGTCGCTGGCGGGACTCCGGGCGGCCGAGGCTCTGCGCCGAGAGGGCTTTGAAGGTCGCCTGGCGCTGATCGGCGACGAGCCGCACCTGCCCTATACCCGGCCTCCGCTCTCCAAGGAGATGCTCTCCAAGGAGTGGGACGAACAGAGCGTCGCACTCACGACCATGCCTGATCTCGAGGGGATCGACATCGATGTGCGGCTGGGATCCGCGGCCCAGTCGCTCGATGTGGAGGGCCGCTCCGTCACACTGGCAGACGGCACGGCCGTCGATTTCGAGGGGCTGGTGATCGCGACCGGCGCACGAGCTCGGTCACTGCCGAATACGGACCAACTGGACGGGGTTCTGACGCTGCGTGGCCTCGATGACGCACGCCGGATTCGCGAGGCCTTCGATTCCCGACCCGACCGTGTCGTCGTGTGTGGTGCCGGTTTCATCGGCGCGGAGGTAGCGGCCTCGGCGCGTGCGGCGGGTCTGGAGGTGACGATGGTCGAGATGGCTCCGGTGCCCTTCGAGCGGATTCTCGGCCCGCGGCTCGGCGAGATGCTCGCGGATCTACAGATCCAGCATGGTGTCGACCTTCGCACCGGAGTCGGCATCGAGCGGATCGAGGGGGACGGCCGCGCGGAGCGCGTCATCTTGATGGACGGCTCCTCCATCCCCACCGATCTTGTCGTCGTCGGAATCGGTGTCACCCCGAACACCGATTGGCTGGAGGGCTCCGGCCTGCACATCGAGGACGGTGTGGTGTGCGACGCGACCTGTGCGGCTGCGCCGGGCATCGTGGCCGCGGGCGATGTTGCGCGGTGGCCAAATGAGATGTTCGGGGGCGAGTTGATGAGGGTGGAGCATTGGGAGAACGCGGTCCAGCAGGCGGCACACGCCGCCGCGACGCTCCTTGCCGGCGATGGAGGCGGTAGTCCTTTCGCTCCCGTGCCGTGGTTCTGGAGTGACCAGTTCGATCTCACGATCCAGCTCGCGGGCCGCACCCGCGCCGACGACGAGGTCGTGATCCTCGAAGGCCCAACAGATGACGGAGCGCTCGTGGCGCTATTTGGTCGTCAGGAGCGGCTGGTGGGCGTCTTTGGCATCAACCGAGCCCGCCAGGTCATGCAGCATCGCCGGCTGATCAGCGAGGGCATCGGCTGGGACGAGGCGCTATCGCTCGCCCGGAGTGCCGAGTCGAAGTAACGCGAGGCGACCGTCGCCGCTGGGATTGGCGCGCACGGCCATGATGCTCCGCGCACCACCATCCTCGGCAACGATGCCGGCGAAGGTGTTCCTGGTGACGCGCGGGCCGCGCGCGGAGTACTGGCGCTTGCGCGCACACCGCATCGAGGATCTCGTCCCGGCAGTAGCTCTGGGTGGTCAGCAGTTCGGCGCGGCCGAGCCGGACCTTGAGGTAAAGATGGACCGCTCGCCCGGGATACCACCCAGGGAAGGTCGTGATGAACTCGACGATCCCGTCCGCGTTGGCCTGCTGGGATCCTCTGAGGAAGGTCGTGCCTTCGCCTTCCTCATCGGAGGAGCTGCCATCGGTGAAGGCTGAGTAGTCGCCGGTTGGGTCCGCGTGCCAGAGGTCGACGATCGCCTCTGGGATCGGCGCGCACGCTGGTCGACTACGTGGCGGCCGACCGGAAGCGTCTCGCCTTCACCGCCATCGGGATCAGCGCGGTGAGGCGACCCGGTGGCTCCATCCACTGGACTCAGAACCTCGGCGTCGCGGGCGCGGATGGCACTCCGACACCGACTCCGACCGCAACTGCCCCACCGATCCAGCCGAAATCGGCGCCGTCGCCGCGCGTCGAGCCGCTGCCTTCCCGGCCGCGGCCGCAGCCCGCCCCGCCGTCCACGTCACCACCGGCCAAGCCTCCAACCTCCTGCAGTCCGCCGGGAACCACGAAGCCGCCATCGCGGCTGAAACCCGCCGTCAGCGTGCCGTCCCGGAAACGTCCGGTTCTCATCCGCCGCGGAGCGAACCTGCGGCCGTCACGCTCGAAGGCGGCGCGCTTCGTCGTCTCCGCAAAACGACGGGTGTCCGTGTCCGTGCGAACTCGCGCTGGTAAGGGTGCCCGAGCCCTCCAGGTGCGGCTGCACTGCAACGGGAAGAAACTCGCTGTGGCACGGGCGCGGAGGGGGAAGGCGGCAACGATCCGTCACCCGATCAGCGCGGGGCGCTGCGCCGTCATGACCGTTGCTGGCAAACGCCGCGTCAAGGCTCAGATTTCCATCGTCCTGCGTCCCGGTTAGGGCATCAGGTGCCTGTCTAAGGGTCAACGTGACGTTGAGATAAGGCAAGGAAAGGGCGCTCGGCGCGACTTACGGGGGTAAGCGCGCTAACGCCCACGTTGGTGGGTTGGTTGAACAGCCCGAGAGCCTCCTTCCCATGGCCGAGAACCCTTCACATTCCCAAACCCTCATCGAAGCCAAGATCGCCAACGCGCTCGCGCGCCGATTGATCGCCGGGCACTCACCCGACTGGCTTCCGCACGAGGACGTCCCAAGCGCGATCCAGCCGATCGCGCGCGCATTGACGGATCGATCGATTACGCCGGATCAGGCTCGTCGACTGCTCGCGGAGGTTTGGCAGGAAGTCTCCGGCCGGCGCCTGCCGATAGACATCGGATCCGACGAGCTGTTCGCCGAGCTGGCGCGGAGCATCAGCCAGGTACGGACCAACCCGATGGAGATACGGCCGCCCGACCGTCGAGACGTGGCTTAGGCCGCGAAACCGCGCACGATCGCCCGTCCCTCGGTTCCACGAGGAGCGGCAATCGAGACGCGCGTCAATCCGGCTGCACGCATCGCGTCGGCAAGCTCTGAGGCTTCGATGACCCGCTCCGCGCGCTCGTCGAATCCCATACCGAGCTGAGCCGCCTTGGGGCTGATGCCGACAGCCAAGACGCCTTCAGGTGCAAGCGCTCTCACGAGGCCATCAAGGCCTTCCGCGAGGTCGGGCCAGAAGTAGACCGTGTTCACGGTGATGATGCCGTCCTGGCTTCCGTCGGCGAGCGATGTCGCGGCGGCACTACCGTTGACGATCCGGAGCCGATCGAGTGCGACATCGTCCTCGAACTTCTTGAGGGCTCGCGTTCGCATCGTCTCGGACGGTTCGACCCCGCTGACGATGCCGGTGAGGCCGACCCGATTCATCAAGATCCGCAGCCCGACTCCGCCTCCGAAGCCGACGTCTGCGACCGAGCTGCCTTTGCGGGGCTCCAGAGCGTCGACGCAGCGCTCGATCAGCTCACGGTTGCGGCGGTTCATCACTATGGAAATCACACGCCCAAGCGCACCACGGGGGTTGCTGAGCTGCCGCACGGTGACATCGCCCATGCGGGAACGCCCACCGATCTTGCCGTTGGGGCCGCCGGCGGAGCTTGCGGCGCGGCGCGCGAGAGATGACGGGCTGAGTCCCATATGCGATCACCTTAGCCCCAAGGGCCTAGTCCTAACCAGCGTGATCCCCCATGGTGGAACTTCGCATTGACTCGACGTAGGTAGTGCAGCCGTTTGGGCGCGCTATCGATAGAACTTCAGTGAGTCAGCCGACGAGAGGTGCCCGCTTCCATGTCAATGCGTTTGATCCTGGCGAGTCTCGCGGTCGCGGCGGCCTCCGCCGCCGCCGGTTGCGGCTCCGGCTCGGACGGTCCGGACGCCGGTGTCGCGCCGTCGGTGGACTTCAAGCCCACGT
>CAMYIK010000169.1 GCA_947258365.1 uncultured Thermoleophilia bacterium
GATCGCATCTCGCTCTCGCCTGACGGGCACGGCGGGCTACTGGGCACCCTCCGTCGATCGGGCGCCCTGGACCTCATGGCCGAAGCCGGCATCGAGACGCTCTTCACCTTCCAGGTCGACAACCCGCTGGTGCGGATCGCCCGCCCCGAATTCTTGGGCCATCACCTCTTCGCCGGTGCGGAGATGTCGAACATCGCGGTCCGCAAGACGACGCCGGACGAGAAGGTCGGGTTGATCGCCACCATCGACGGTCGCGCCGGAGTGATCGAGTACAGCGACCTGCCGGACGAGTTGGCGAACCAGCGTGAGCCTGACGGGCGTTTGAGCTACTGGGCCGGCTCCATCGCCATCCATTGTCTGGAGAGAAAGTTCGTCGAGCGACTGACCGAAGGCCGGTTGGGCCTGCCGTTCCATCGCGCGCTCAAGAAGGTGCCGCACATCGATGCGGCCGGCCAGCTCGTGACACCGACTGAGCCGAACGGCATCAAGTTCGAGACCTTCCTCTTCGACGCCCTCCCGCTGGCGCATGCCAGCGTCACCTTGGAAGCGGCGCGCGAGGAGGAGTTCTCACCGATCAAGAATGGTGAGGGCACCGACTCCGCGGAGACGGCTCGGATCCACATGAACCGCCTCTACGCGGGATGGTTCGAGTCGGCGGGTGTGCCGATTCCCCGCGACGACGACGGTGAGCCGGTCGATTTGGAGATCGACCCCCGTGTAGCGCTGGACTCAGACGAGCTACGCGACGCCATTCCGGCGGACTTCGAGGTGACCGGCCCAACCGCCCTCGGGCTCAGCTCGACGGTCTCGACTGACTAGGAGCTAGCTCGCTCTCGGCCAGGATGTGACAAAGGGCCATGGGCGAACCGGCCCGCCGCCGCCCGGGTGGATTTCGAAGTGGAGATGGACGCCCGTGCCTCGCGCTGAACCCGAGTCGCCCATGTATCCAACGACCGTCCCCCGGGAGACGCGCGCTCCTTCGCGGGCGACGTCGGCGAACGATTCCAGGTGGGCGTAGTAGTACGTCGTACCGGCATCGTCGCGCAGCCAAAGGCGCCAGCCGCCCAGCCCGTTCCATCCCACGCGGTAGAGGGAGCCGTTGGCGACGGCCACGAGCGGGGTGCCGCGCTCGGCGAACAGGTCAATGCCCTGGTGGTAGCGGCCTCCCGGACGAGAGAAGAGCCAGTCGTCGCTGAAACGGGTCGGCCCGGCCACCGGGAACAGGTGGCTGCCGCCCGGTAGTGAGACGGCGGGCACGGTTGCGGCGGAACGCGGAACCGAGGTGCCGTTCTGCAGCTTCAAAGCCGCCAGCCGGCGCTGCCGCGCCTGTTCCTGCTCGAGGAGCTTCTTGAGTTCACCTCGGACGTTGCTCAGCACCCCATTGCGCGCAGACACCAACGCTTGGACACGCTGCCGCTGGGCCGCCGCCCGGGCGGAGCGCTCGTCGGCGATCTTGGAGTCGCGGGTGAGCTTCTCGGTGAGCTGGCTGAGTTCTGCCCGGCGGCTGCGGGTCGTGCTCAACACGTTCGCATCGGCTTGCGCCGTGCGGTCGATCAGCCGGCTCGTCTCGACGATGTCGCCCAGGCTATGCCCGCTGACCAGCAGTTCGGGAAGCGTTGGCTCCGGACTGATGTAGAGCGAGCGCAGTCGCTTCGCAAGCCGGTCGCGACTCCGCGCGAGATCGCGGCGGGCCGTTGCGAGGCTGGTCCGCGTCTGTTTCAGTTCAGCTCGAATCTCCTCGGCCGCGGTGATGGCGGCATTCGCCTCCGCTGCTGCCGCGCCGGCCCGGGCATCGAGCGCGGCAACCTCGCGTTCGATTCGCTGTACCTCGGCTTTCTTCTCAGCGAGGGTCGCGGCAAACGCGGGCACTGTGACCAAACCGAGGGCCACGATGGTGAGGATGAGGATGAGCGGCGAACGCACGACCACCGAGATTCGTGGTCATACAGCCCTCACTCAAGCGCCGACGAGAAGGCTGCAACATCGGCCGGGCGACGTGCAAGCGACATCGCTATGGGCCTACCGGCTCCGTAGCTCGCTCGGGAGTGCGAAAAAGACACCTTCAGAGCTTGGCGTCTCTTCGCCTTCACGCAGATAACCGGCGTTTTGCAGGGCTTCGGCAACCTGCTGTACGAGCAGCTCCGGCGCCGAGGCTCCGGCCGTCAGCGCAACGCGCTGCTTGCCGGCGAACCACTGCTCCTGCAACTCCGCCGCGTTGTCGAGCAGGTACGAGTCGGCGCCGGCGACCTTTGCCACCTCGACCATCCGGTTGGAGTTCGAGGAGTTGCGCGAGCCGACGACCAATACGAGATCCGCTCCCGCGCTCACCGCCTGTTTGACGGCGTCCTGCCGGTTCTGCGTGGCGTAACAAATGTCGCTCGAGGCGGGAGTCTTGAGCGCCGGGAAACGCTCCTTCAGCATGTCCACGATCGCGGTCGTGTCGTCGATCGAAAGCGTGGTTTGAGTAGTGAGCGCCACGTTCTCCGGGTCCTCGACCTGCACGGTCCGGGCATCCTCGAGGTCCTCGACCAGAACGACCCGGTCCGGGGCCTCGCCCATCGTTCCGATGACCTCGTCGTGGCCGGCGTGGCCAACGAGGAACACGGTTGCCCCGTCCTTCGCGAACCGGCGGACCTCGGCGTGGACCTTGCTCACCAACGGGCAGGTCGCGTCGATGACCTGCAGATCGCGGTCCTTGCACGCGGAGAAAACGTCAGGAGCCGAACCGTGGGCGGACAACACGATCGTGCCACCCTCGGGGACCTCTTCGACGCGCTCCACGAACACCGCGCCGCGCTCAGCGAGGGTGCGGACCACGTGTTGGTTGTGAACGATTTCGCCGCGGACGTAGATCGGGGCGCCGAGCTCATCGAGCGCCTTCTCGACCGTCTCGATCGCGCGATCGACGCCGGCGCAGTATCCGCGCGGCGCCACCAGGTCGAGTTGCTTGGTCGCCATGTGAGGCCAGGCTAGCGGAACGATCCTGTTACTGAGGGGGCCTCTGTCACCGGCGATGCGAGACGATGTCATCGTGAGGATCGGCGGGCTTGCGGCGCACACGATCGGAGACGGACCGCCGGTGGTGCTTGTCCACGGCTGGGCCGGGCTCAAGGAGGGGTGGATGCGGCTGCCTTTCGCCTTGGCTGACGCCGGCTACCAGGCGGTCATGATCGATCTGCCCGGCTGGGGAGATAGCCCGGCGCCATCGGGTTTCCCCCACACACCCGAAGCGTATGGCGTGGCGCTTGGCCGGGTCTTGGACCAGCTTGGGCCAACGCCTGTGATCGTGCATTCGATGGGTGCTCAGGGCGCTTGTTTGCTCGCATTGCATCGACCTCGGGCTCTGACCAAGCTGGTGATGCTGGCGCCTGCGGTCGTCCCCTTCCGGGAGATCGAATTTCCCCCTCAGTCGATGCGCGACGTCGTCCGTTACCCGGTGGTCGGGGTACCCCTGACAAGGATCGCGTTGCTCTGGCTGCGTCGGGATCCGGAGCGCTGGCGCGGTCAATTCCTGAGAGCCTTCCATGAGCCCGACCGCTTCGAAGGTGATCACGACCTCGAGCGCACACTCGACTACGTCTGCAAGAAAATGACTCGCACGGCTACCTCCACACTCGCCTCATCCGCTCCGGATCTCCTCGGTTTCGACGCGCGCCCACTTGCGCCACGGCTGCCTCAAGACGCCCTTGTCGTATATGGCGAACGCGATCGGGTTACGCGCCCCGAGGGCGCGCAGGAGGTCGCCGCCTTGATGCCGAACGCTCAGGCGATGTCCGTCCCGGATGTGGCGCACTTCCCGCACGTCGAGGCTGTCGACACGGTTCTTCCGGCAATCGTCGAGTACCTGGCCGCATGAGCACTGAGCCCGGGGCTCTCCTCGAGGTGGCCCGCCGGGCGGCCCGCGCCGCCGGCGATGTACTCCTGGAGCATTACAGCGGCCCGTTGAGCGGGGTCGAGAGCAAGAGCACCGCTACGGATCTGGTGAGCGACGCTGATCGCGCGGCCGAGCGCGTAATCCTCGAGGCGCTGGCCGCTGAGCGGCCGGACGATGAGATCGTGGCTGAAGAAGGCGGCGGCAAGCAGGGCACCAGCGGTATTCGCTGGATGGTTGATCCGCTCGATGGCACGTCCAACTTCTTGTGGCGACTGCCGTACTGGGCGGTGAGCGTCGCGGCGCATGACCACGACGGAGCGCTCATCGCGGTGGTCTACGATCCTTCTCGGCGAGAGATCTTCACCGCCACGCGTGGGGGCGGGGCGCAGAGCGACAGCGGTCCGCTCCGTGTCCGTCAACAGCCCGTGCTGGCTGAGGCATTGGTCGGGACGGGCTTCAGCTACTCGTCTGATGAACGCCTCCGTCAGGCCGAGCGACTGACCTACGTACTTCCTCGCGTGCAGGACGTTCGACGATTGGGCGCCGCCTCGCTCGATCTCGCATGGGTCGCGGCGGGTCGCCTCGACGGGTTCTTCGAGGTGGGTCTCGCGCCCTGGGACTGGGCGGCCGGTGAATTGTTGGTCCGGGAGGCCGGTGGACGGATTGAGGTTGTTTCGGCCCGCCAAGGTAGCCCGGAGTGCGTGGTCGGAGCGTCGGCCGCACTCATGCCGGAGCTGCGACGATTGGTCGAGGCCGCGTACCGATGACCGTCTCCTCGCCGCCGGTTAGCCGCCTCTGGGAGGTCGACGTCGCCAGGACGGTGGCCATCGTGATGATGGTCGCTTACCACGCGGCATATGACGTTACGACGCTTGCTCCGCAGACCGGTGTGGACGCGTTCTCGGGTGGGTGGCGGGCCCTGCAGGTCGCCACCGGCACATCGTTCCTTCTGTTGGTCGGGATCAGTCTGATGATCGGCAACGGTCGCGCGCGACAGCGCGGCCTGACGGGGTTCGCCTTGTGGCGGCGCCACGCACGGCGGGCCGTCCAGGTGGCGGCGGCGGCGTTGTTGGTCTCGGGAGCGACCTTCGTCGCGCTCGGCGACGAGTACATCCGCTTCGGCATCCTGCACTGCATCGCCGCGTCGATGTTCCTGGGGCCCCTGTTTGTGCGGCTCGGCCTTCTGAACATTCCGCTTGGCATCGGGGCGATTTGGGCCGGCTTTCTCTTGGACGAGCGCACCTTCAGCACACCGTGGCTCATGCCGCTTGGCTTTCGTCCGGATGCGGAGCTCGGCGTCGACTACTACCCATTGCTGCCCTGGTTCGGGATCGTGCTGATCGGCCTGGCGC
>CAMYIK010000170.1 GCA_947258365.1 uncultured Thermoleophilia bacterium
CGAGCTACCCGAGACCGTTCGGGTGACGCCAATCCGCACCGGGCGTCCGCGCTCGCCACTGGCGAAGCTCCTGAGATCAATGGGCCCTAGCGTCATCGTGAACACCCCTGCCCCCGGGCCCAGATCATCGCCCGAGGCACCTCATGAGCAGAGCGGCGGCCATCCGCGCTTCCAGGAGGCGAGTGCCGCCTGGCATGTCGAGGTGCTCCTCAGGGTTGGCGCGGCCCATCTACCGGGGGTCTGCTCCCGGCGCCGGGCAGATCGCGTGCGGCGACTTTGCCGACGAGATAGGCGATCAGCACGATCAGAATGATCTGCCCGAGGAGTGTTTGCATAATGATCAGGCCCCGCCCTAGGTCGCTGGCGGGTGTCAGATCCCCGTAACCAATCGTGAGCATGGTAACGAAGCTGAAGTAGATGTAACTACCGCCACCCTCGGCGGGACCCTGGGCGAAAAATGACTCGGGCCCGAACAGATCGATTGCGGTGTAGATATAGGTGAATACGAGGCCGATCAGCAGATACGCGGAGAGCGCCGCCATGATGTCCTGAACGTCGAATGCCCTGCGCCGGAAGATCCTCGGGATCAGAAGTATCGGTCCCGTTGCCAGGACGCAGGCAACAGCTACCACGCTGATCGACCTGACCTCGGAGGCGTCCGAGGTGCTCGCCCATGACGCTGCCGCACCGAGTACGAGGCCTGCGACTGCCGCCCTTCGCAAGATCTCGGGGCTCGAGCCCACTGCTCGAAGCATCGTGACGAGGGACGTCACCGCCAGAACCAAGGCCCCGATGCGCGCGAGTTCGTGTGTCGAGACGCTCGGAGCGATGGCAACGAGCACGAGCAGCTGGAGCAGCAGAAGCCCGTAGCGGTCGGTCGGTGGGCGTGGGTCAGACACAGGTGACGCCAAACCACATGCCGCGACCGGCGGCCGGTCCGGCTTCGCGCCGGTGCGACCGTGCAGCGGCGAGCGAGCGACCAACGCGACGTTTGTGCCGTTCCATCGGGATGACGCGCAGGATAGGACGCCGATCGGCTCGAACGGCGTGTCCGGGCTCGACCACCTGGGATTGGTCGCGCGAAGGTCGCCATACCTTCCGGCGCTAGCGCCGGAAGGTATGGCGGAAGTGGGCCTAGCTCAGCGCCTTCTGCTTGATGGCGTCGAACTCCGCTTGGTTGATGCTCCCCGCGTCGAGCAGCTCCTTGGCCTTGGCTATCTCAGTGGCCGACCCGCCGCCGGCGACCTGCCGAACGTAGTCGTCGACTGCCGCTTGGCTATCGGCCATCGCCTGGGCCTGGCGAGCGTGCATCTGGTTACCCCGCACCACCAGATAGATGAAAAGGCCAACGAACGGGAAGATGACGACCACGATCAGCCAGAGCGCCTTCGATCCGCCAGAAAGGTCCTGGCTGCGAAAGACGTCCAGCACCACGTTGAACAGAATCATGAAGAACGTGATCATGAAAAAGATGATGAGCAACGACCACAAGAACTCTCCGAAACCGATTTCCGCAAGTAAACCTTGGGTAATCGAACTGAGCATTCAGCCCCCCGACTAGAGCACCACGAACCAAATGCCGCGGTGCGTTCTCAAGAAGTCAAGACCCTATCCCGCGTTCCGTTCCCCGGCAACGAAGGAATCCTTGGACCGTGGAACTGCCAAGCCCTGCCCCGGGCCACGGCTATCCAGTTCTGTTCACGTCGGCAGTGTGCGCCCCTATTGGCGTGCCGAACCGGGGAGAGGTAAACGCGGGCCGGCCCACCGATCTCGTGCGTCGCGCCTGAGTTCGGTCACGCCGGGCGCGTGGGTCGTCCGGGCGCCCATCTCGCGCTGCGCCCGCGCGTGACCCCCCGGAAGGCTCGCTTGGGTGGAGTGCGCGGGCACGACGGTCGGATCGAACGGCTCGGGTTGCGTCGTCAGGAGACGGTGTCGACCTCGGTCATCCCCGCCGCGGATCGGGCCGCCCGACAACCGGGCTGGCGCCGATTCGGAGGCGCCTCGAGGCGCTCTTCGCCTGCGCCAGGCGGCGCGGTGCAATTGCATCCCAGTGCCCGATGTGGGCGGTGTACGTCGATAGGCTCGCGGCCATCTCCGATCCACTCGCATGGCTCGACCCGCCCGCAGTCATGGGGGTGGTCAACATCACCCCGGACTCCTTCTCGGACGGCGGTCGATACGTCGATGTCTCCTCGGCGATCGCCAGGGTGCGGCAGCTGGCCGAGGAGGGCGCGGGGATCGTCGATCTCGGCGCGGAGAGCACGCGACCCGGCGCTGAGCGCATCAGCGCCGACGATCAGCTGGGTCGGCTGCTGCCCGTCATCGACGGACTCTCGAACCCGCTTCCGCTATCGATCGACACGACCCGCGCCGCCGTCGCCGACGCCGCGTTGCGCCGGGGCGCCACGCTGATCAACGACGTCAGCGCCGGGCGCGAAGATCCAGAGCTCCTCAGCGTTGTGGCTGCTCATAAGGCGGACCTTTGCCTCATGCACATGCAAGGCGCGCCGGCAACGATGCAGCTCGCGCCACGCTACGGCGACGTGGTCCAGGAGGTCCGCAGCTTCCTGAAGGAGCGGGTCGACGCTGCGGTCGCCGCCGGGGTGGATGCCAGAAGGATTCTGATCGATCCGGGCATCGGCTTCGGGAAGACGCTCGAACACAACTTGGCGCTGCTTGAGGGCCTCGCCGAACTCGCGAGCCTCGGCCACCCCGTCCTCGTGGGCGTATCCCGAAAGAGCATGTTCGGAGCGATGCTGGGACGCGAGGTCGACGATCGCCTCGTACCGTCGGTCGCAGCGGGCCTGGGTGCGCTGGCGCGCGGGGCGAGCATCATTCGAGTGCATGACGTCGCCGACACGGTCGACGCGATCAGCGTTTGGCGAGCGATTCAGGGAGAGCCGTGAGCGATCGATGGACCATAAGCCTCGAAGGGCTCGAGATCTTCGGCTATCACGGCGTATACCCGGCCGAGCGCGAACTCGGCCAGCGCTTCGTCGTGGACCTCGACCTGGAGCTCCTTGAATGCCCCGGGGGGGCAACCGACGCGCTCGATGACACCGTGGATTACGCATCTTTGGCAGATCTTGTCGCCCAGACGGTGGGTGGCGAGCCCGTTGCCCTCTTGGAACACCTCGCGTCACAGCTCGCCGATGCGGTGCTGACACGAGATGACCGCATCGCCGCTGTGGTGGTGACCGTTCACAAGCCCCAGGTGGCGATTCCCCATTCGTTGAGCGAGGCGCGAGTAACGTTGCGCCGTGAGAAGGATGAATAGCGCGCTGCGCTACTGGCTCGGACTCGGGACGAACCTTGGCGATCGCGCACAGGCGCTGCAAAGGGCCGTGGATTGGCTGAGCCGGCACCTGGAGATAGAGGCAGCGTCGTCGATCTACGAGACCTCCCCTCGCGAACTGCTGGATCAGCCCGCTTTCCTGAACGCGGGACTACGGGTTCGCACCTCGGATTCACCGCCTGAGATCTTGGATCTTGCCAAGCGCCTGGAGGCGGAACTCGGACGCCAGAAGCGGGTCCGAAACGGCCCACGCGAGATCGATTGCGACCTCCTGCTCTGGGAGGGCGGCACGTGGAACGACGAGCGCTTGGTGCTGCCGCACCCACGGCTGGCGGAACGCCGCTTTGCGCTCCTGCCGACGATCGAACTGGACCCGGACCTGAAACTTCCCGATGGAACCCCCCTGGCCGAGCTGGAAGAGGCGCTTGACCGAGTTGAGCAGGCAGCCTCACAGCGCCGCGAGATCCTGGTCATTCCCCCGCTAAACTGATCGTTCGTACTCGCAGCGAGGGATGAGTCGTGCTGCTGGCGATCGATGTAGGGAATACCCAAACCGCGGTCGGAGTCTATGAAGGCCGCGACCTTCTGCACGAGTGGAGGGTCTCAACCGAGCGCAAAGCCACGGTTGATGAACTCGCGGCTCGACACGATCAGCTGCTGCGCCTTCGTGGGGCCAGCCTGGCGGAGATCGACGACGTCGTCGTGGGATCGGTCGTGCCGGCACTCACCGCCGCCTATCAGGACCTCGCTATCAGCTATCTCGAGCATGACGCTCTCGTCTTGGAGCCCGGCATTCGCACGGGTATCTCCCTGAAGATCGACAACCCGCGTGAGCTCGGCGCCGACAGACTGGCAAACGCCGTGTCCGCCTACGCGCGCTACCACTCCGCTTGTGTCGTGGTCGACTTCGGCACGGCCACGACCTTCGACGCCATCTCGGTGGATGGCGAATATCTGGGCGGCGTGATCGCCCCCGGGATCGAGACCTCGCTCGAGGCGCTCAGCTCTCGGGCCGCCCGTCTGCTTAAGGTCGACCTGGTGCCTCCAGCACGAGTCATCGGAAAGTCGACCGTCGAGTGCATGCAGTCCGGGCTCATCTACGGCACCGTCGCCCAAGTCGACGGAATCGTCTCGCGCATGGTCGAGGAACTCGGCCCACCGGTCGAGATCGTCGCGACCGGTGGCCTCGCCGAGCTGGTCGTGCCGCTGTCGGAGCACCAAATCGCACACCTGCCGCAGCTCACCCTCGAGGGGCTACAGCGGGTTCACGAACTGAACGTTCATCCCGTCGAGGCCACCTAGTGCGTAAACGCATGCGGGCCGTCCTGGCGACCCGCGGGCGGGACCTCGCCCCAGTGCCCGACAATGACGCGTGGCCACTCGCCGAGCCCTTCCAGATCGGTGGCGTCGAGGTCGCGAACCGCGTCATCCAGGCTCCGCTGGCCGGAATTGCCAACTGGGCGTTTCGCACCCAGTCGCGGCGCTACGGAGCCGGTGCGACGGTTTCGGAAATGATCGCCAGCCAAGGCCTGATCCACGACAGCGCCAAGACGCGGAGCATGCTCGTCGTCAAGTCCGATGAGCACCCCGTCGGCGTGCAGCTGTTTGGTGCCGACCCCGAGGCGATGGCGGTGGCGGCCCGAGAAGTGGAACAGGCGGGCGCCGACTTCGTCGACATCAACATGGGCTGCCCGGTAAAGAAGGTCTGCCGCACCGGCGCCGGCGCGGCGTTGCTCACCGACCCGGAGGTCGGTGCCCGCGTGGTCGAGGCGATGAGCTCGGCCGTCGACATACCGGTGACCGTGAAGATGCGTCGCGGTATGACGCCCGCAACGTCAGAGCCGACCGTCGCGGCGCGGCGCTTCGTCGAGGCCGGCGCGGCGGCCATCTGCTTCCACCCGA
>CAMYIK010000171.1 GCA_947258365.1 uncultured Thermoleophilia bacterium
AGAGAAGACACCAAAGGACAAGGGCCACGCCTGGCGAGTCGGGTATCGGGGCCCCGACCGGCGTCAGCGGTACAAGACGTTCACCCGCAAGGCTGACGCCGACCTGTTCGCAGCGACCGTTGAGACCGACATGTCCCGCGGTGATTGGACCGACCCCCACCTCGGCAGGATCACGATCGCCGACTGGGCCTATCAGGTCGAAGCCAGCCGCCTGAACCGTCGGCCGTCCACGATCGCCCGCGACGACTCATATCTGCGCAATCTCATCCTCCCCACCTTCGCAGACCACACGCTCATCCAGGTCCAGCCCGTCGCGGTCCAACAATGGGTCGCCAAGCTCAACACCGCCGGGTATGCGGCGGCGACGATCCGCAAGGCCTACGAACTCCTCGCCCGGATCTTCACCGCAGCTGTCGACTCGGGCCTCATCGCTCGCACACCGTGTCGAGGCGTGAAACTGCCGAAGATCGAACAAACCGAGAAGCGGTTCCTTTCGTCCAGAGAGATCCGGCACCTCGCCGACGTCATCGATCCCCGCTTTCGGGCCCTTGTGCTCACCGCCGCGTACAGCGGCGCCCGATATGGGGAGCTCGCCGGGCTCAGCGTCGACCATTACGAGCCGCTCAAACGGGCGATCCGTATTGAACGCAACCTCACCGAAGTCTCCGGTCACCTCGCCTACGGGGAGACCAAGACCCGCGCGGCCCGCCGCACCGTCTCGATTCCGACGTGGCTCGTTGACGTCCTTGCACAACACATCGCGACCTACCCCGGCGACGATGGCTTGATCTTCACCGCCCCTGCAGGTGGGCCGTTGCGTCGCACCAGCTTCCGCAGCCGCTTCTGGAAGCCAGCGGTGCAATCCTCTGTCGGTGAACCGTGCCGGTTCCACGACATGCGCCACACCCATGTGGCGCTCCTCATCGCCCAAGGAGCACACCCCTCGGTGATCGCCTCGAGGCTCGGCCACACGTCGGTGCGGACCGTCCTCGACGTCTACGGACACCTCTTCGAAGGCCTCGACCGCGACATCGCCGATGCCCTTGACGCGCCCTCCGACACGTCTGCTGCCTACTTTCTGCCTACTACGGGCCAGAGCAAGGTCATCGACTTCCCACAGAAATGACTGAAACCCTTGCGGTGCAAGGGTTTCAAGAGTGGGCGCTACTGGGATCGAACCAGTGACCTCTGCCGTGTGAAGGCAGCGCTCTCCCGCTGAGCTAAGCGCCCGCGCGGGGCGGGAGTGTAGCAATGGGGTGGCCTAGCCTCGGGGCGTGAATCGCAGGCGCTTTGAGAAGATCGTCGACGAGGCGCTCGACTCGCTCCCTGAGTGGGTGGTCGAGCAGGTCGACAACCTCCACGTGGTCGTCGAGGACTGGCCGACACGCGAGCAGGATCCCGATGGTGAGGGCGTGCTCGGCATCTACGAAGGAGTGTCGCTCGCCGATCGGGGCGTCGATTACTACGGATTCGCTCCGGATCGCATCGTCATCTTCCGCGGACCCCATGCCGAGCTCGCACTCTCTACCGACGAGCTTCGTGACGAGATCCGACGCACCGTGCTCCACGAGGTCGCCCATCATCTCGGCATCGACGACGACCGCCTCCACCAGCTGGGATGGGACTGACTAGTCGGACTAGTCAGGAATGGCTTATCGCGAACCCGCTTGGTGCCGATGTTCTCTCTATGGACGAGAGCAACGTCAGCGTGATCCACGATCCGTACCGACGGTGCGAAGAGGTCTGCACGCACGACCTCACCCGCGGCATCCTGGTGAGCGAGTTGCTCGGCGAAGATGGGCCGTACCCCGACACCCACCCGCTCTTGGTGTTCCGCGCCTTCCCTCGCCGCCACCCGGCCACCCAGCCCGTGGCCGCCGCCAGCTGAAGCTCTGCAGGGCGACACGCAGTTCCGTACACTCGACGTCGTAGACCGTCGCGTCCATCAGGAGGGGCATCGTGGACGATCTCATCAAGGAGATCCAAGAGCGGACTGGGCTCTCAGTGGAAAAGGCCACTGAGGTCGTCAACATGGTCATTGCCTATATGAAGAACCTCGTACCGGACGATCTCTTCGACCAGGCCTCGGGGTATGTCGGTTCGGCCGGGAGCGCCGCCGGAGGTGCTGTCGACAAGGCAACCGATGTGGGGGGCGACTGGCTTGGGAAAGCCACCGGTTCCGCAAAAGGCCTCCTCGGCTCGGACGACTGAGATCCGGTAGATGACTACGCAGCGTTTCGGCGACCGCGTCCTCCCCGAGGAACCAGCGTTCCCCGGCAGGGAGGGGCCCTATCTGTTCCTTCTCGATGCCACCGGACGCCTCGAGAAGGAGATCCTGCTGGGCTGGCTGGACCGCCGCGGCCCCGCTGAAGATCAGGCGCGAATCGACTGGGCCCGGATCCCCAACTCCCGGCGGGCAGTCCCCCGCCGACGGGTGGATCCGAGACTCGATGCCCGCCTCGCCGAAGACGACGACCCCCTCCTGATTCCGCTTCGTGTCGTCTGGCGAGCTCCGGAGCGCGATGGCCGGCGCCGGGTCCGCCTCGGAGACATCCTGACGCTCGGTGATCCCCGCGATCCGAACTGGCTCCTGCAGCGCTTCACCCTGACCTCGCACCCCGAACGGGTCCATATCGTTGTGGGCGAGCCGGCTCGCAAGAGCGAGCTCGTCGAACGCTGGAAGATCCCTCGCGGGCGGGGCCCATCGGACGGCACGATGCTCGCCGAGTACGTCGCCGTCCAAGCGGGGTTGGCGCTCGAGCGTGCCGAGCGCGGCCTGCGCGGCAATCGATACAAGGTGCCCAAGTTTCTGCGGGAGGACCTCTACGACAGCCGCCAGTTCCAGCAGGGAGTGGCCCGACTGGCGATGCAGGCCGGAACGCCACTCAGGCGCATGCAACAGCGTACGGCAAGGTATCTGAAGGAGATCGCCGCCACCCACTCGCCGTACGTGATCGACCTCGTGACCGGGGTGACGGGCTGGCTCATCTCGCGAGCCCACAAGGAGCTCGAGTACAGCCAGGACGAGCTCAACGCCGTGTACGACCTCGGTCAGCGCTACACCCTGGTGTTTCTCCCATCCCACAAGTCCAACTTCGACCACCTCGTTCTCCAGTACCTGCTCTATGAGAACGAGCTTCCGCCGAACCACACCGCCGGTGGGATCAACATGAACTTCTTCCCGGTGGGGCCGTTCCTCCGCCGCAGCGGGATCTTCTTCATCCGCCGCGAGTTCGCCGACAATGAACCGTACAAGTTCGTTCTCCGCCAGTACGTCGACTACCTGATCGAGAAGCGGTTCCCCCTCGAGTGGTACATCGAAGGCGGCCGTTCGCGGTCCGGCAAGATGCGCGAGCCCCGGATGGGCCTCCTCGCATACGTCGTGGACGCCTACCGACGCGGCTTGAGCGGCGACGTGGTAATCGTGCCGGTCTCGATCGCCTACGACCAGATCTCCGACGTGAAGTCCTATGCCGCCGAACAGCGGGGCGGAGAAAAGGAGCGCGAGAGCTTCGCCTGGCTCCTGAGATTCGTTGGGCGTCTGGCGCACAGCTTCGGGGGAATCCACGTCCGGTTTGGTGACCCGATCTCGCTGCGGGAGCGGATCGATCGGAGTGTCGCGGCCGAGGAGGACCGGCTGACGGTACCGAAGCTCGCCTTCGAGGTGTGCACACGCATCAATGCGGCGACACCCATCACGCCAACCAGCCTGGTCACGCTGGCCCTCCTGAGCCGTGGCGCCCGGGCCCTCACGGTCGATGAGACCCTCGGTGTCCTCGAACCATTCCTCGAGTATGTGAAGCGGCGGGACCTCCCGACCAGTGTGCCCCTCGGCCTCGACACACCCGAGCAGGTACGCGAGGCGTTGGATGCCCTCGCCTCCAATGGCGTCGTGGCTCGCAACGAGGGTCCAACCGAGATCGTCTATGGCATTGGCCACGAGCAACACCTGGCGGCGGCCTACTACCGCAACACCATCATCCACTTCTTCGTGACGGGCGCCATCACCGAACTCGCCGTAGCCGAGATGGTGGCGGCCGGCCAAACGTCTGAGGCTGCCCTGACCGAACGCGCGCTGGCGTTGCGTGATCTCTTCAAGTTCGAATTCTTCTTCGCAGAACGCGACGAGTGGTTGACCTCGGTTCATCGGGAGATGCAACTGGCCCGACCGGGATGGGAGGAACTCCTCCAGGAGGGTGACACCGACTCGGTGCTCGCCGCGTTCGAGCCGTTCAAGAGCCCGGCCGTGCTCCGCCCGTTCCTCGAGGCGTATCTGACCGTGGCCGACGCCCTTGCGGCGGCACCGCCGCTCGCGACCGTCACTTCGGAACAGATCGAACGCGATGCCTTGGGACTCGGTCGTCAATACATGATGCAAGGTCGCATCGTGAGCGACGAAGCGGTATCGACGGCCTTGTTCTCTGCCGCGATCAAGCTGGCAGGAAACCGGGCCCTGCTCGAAGGTACTCCGGAGATGATCGAAGTTCGACCGGCATTCGCCGCCGAGGTTCGGGGCCACCTCCAGCGCCTCAACTTCCTTGTCGGACTCGAGGCAATGGCCGGCGGTGACTACTCGGGCGCCGCGCGAACTATCTAGGCAATTGCCGGTTGACCACATGCGGTAGTGACTGATACACTCTGCGTGGGCAGACGTTGGGTGTGAGGGCAGCCATTTGAGACCCCGTTCGCCGAGGTAGGGCTGCCAATGAGCACAGATGATCAGGGCGTGACCGCCGAGTTCGCAACCGTGCGGCGCGGCTACGACCCCAACCAGGTCGACCAATACATCACCTCGTTGCAGGCATCAACGCGGGCCGACGTCGCGGCCTGCAAGGAACGCCTCACCGAGACCGAGACGGCACTCGCCACTGCCAAGCAGCGCGAAGAGGCCGTCCACCTCATGCTGGTCGCAGCAACCCAGACCAAGGAGGAGATGGTCGCCGCGGCGCAACACGACGTTGAAGAAGCCACCGACCACGCCCGTCACGATGCCGGCGAGATCCTCGCCGAAGCCAAGCGGGAAGCCTTCGCCCTGGTCACGGACGCGCGCACTGAGGCCGACGCGGCGCTCCAGGAGGCTCGCCGCGAAGCCGAGGGCATCGTCGCCAAGGCGCTCGAGGAAGCCCAAGCCATCGCGACCGAGCCGCACCTGCAC
>CAMYIK010000172.1 GCA_947258365.1 uncultured Thermoleophilia bacterium
CGCTGCGGGCCGCGGATGGCGGCACGCAGGCTCGACCGGCGAACCGGCTTGGTCGAGGGCTTGACCGGCACGACCGAAGTCGGGTCAGCGATCTCGGTCGGGATGACCGTGACGCCGTCCGCCACGGTGTTGCACACCTTGGTACTGACGGAAGCGCTCGGGTGCCAGTCCTTCTTCTTACCGTCGACCAGGGTCGCGGTGTTGGTGTAGGTGACGCAGCCTTCTGTCGGGATGGCGAGGCTACGGCTGGTCCTGACCGTGTTGGTCTCGCTGACCGCGGTGACGGTCGGCTTCTCGTCCTGGAACTTGTCGACGAGACTCACCGTGTCGCGGTAGCTCTTGTCCGGGCTACCGAAGTCGAAGGCGACGCCATCGACGTCGTAGCGGCCGCCCTTTTCCGGGCCCGGCCAGTTGACCTGGCCGTAGTTGACGCCGGAGGTCGCGGCCTCGCCCTTAGGGGCGTACGAGCAGACGTAGTACGCGGTCGCCGACGCGCCGGCCTCGAGGGTTCCGACCGCGATGTGAGCGGTCTTGGTCTTGACGGGGATGGCAACACCGTCGTTGGACGCGCCGACGATGCGGCAGCCCGCGCCGATGTCGTTGCCCTTCTCGCTCAGCACGACGTCCGGAACGGCGATGTCGCCCTCGTTGGTGGCGGTGATGGAGCCGGCCAGACGGCGGTTGATGACCGTTCGAGCGAGCCTGGTCGCGGTGACGTTGTAGTCGACGTCCACGGCGGTGGTGCCGGGCGCGGGGTCACCATCAGGAAGCGTGACGGTCTTGTCGATGTCCCAGTCATAAAGCAGGTCGTGCTCACCCTTGGCGGTCTTCTCAACCTCGAGCAGTGGACACGAGATGTCGATCGCGCCGGAGAACTCGGCCGGGCTGTCTCCACCGAAGTCGGTGGTCCCAATACCCTCGTAGATCGCGCCGTCGGCGATGGGAATGGACATTTCCCACCCGATGACGTCGTTGTCTCCGTTGCGGGCAAAGGAGAACTCGGCCTCCGGCGACGCGCCGGTGAAGGTCGTGGTGTCCGTTGAACCAAGGACGTTGAACGTGCCACCGTGGAGCTTGGGATCATCCGCGAGGGTGACGCCTTCTACCGCTTTGACGCGGAGATTGAGGGTCCCGGCCCGACAGTCGTAACGCATCGAGACAGCGGCCTTGTCCTCGGTGAAGTCGGGCCCCGGGCGCGCCGGGCCGATCAGATCGGCGCCGGACCACTCGCCGAAGTTGCCGTCAATGACGGGGCTGTCGAAGGTGTGAGTGGGCTCAAACATCGGTGGCTCCACCGGCAAGGGAGCGGGGATGGCAGATGCAAGGGCGGGAGCACCGAAAGCCGCCGCGGAAGCGACAACTAGAGCGAGTCCGGCCCGAAGCGACCGCGATGTGCGCGGACGTGACATGAATTCCTCCGGTCTGGGGCACCCAGCGCAGGCAACAGCCGGGCCGGAGGCTGAATCCAAAAACGCTGGTGGGCACCACGTGGTTTACGTGTTGCCACCTAATCGGAGGAAGCGGGGTGGGAGTTGAGAGAGTGGCGAGTTGTGCGCCGCGGCCGATTCACGCTCTGAGCGGGCACTTATCGCCGGAAGCAGCTGTTCAAGGCTCGTCTCGACGGGCGCCCTGCGCAGTCGAGAGGCGAGGACCGATACGAGCTCCGAGTCAACCCTTTCGCGGGCGGGGTCACCGCCCTCGGCCGCGATGGACGTCGGCATGACATCGGGCGCACCGCACGCGGTGATCGCCTGGTACCAAGTGAGATCCGGGTCGCGGTTCAAGGCGAGCCCGTGCATCGACACCCCGCCGGTAATGCGGATGCCCACGCTGCCGATCTTGCGACCCTCGACGTAGGCCCCCATGGCGGCCTCGTCCGCTACGGCGCCCTCAATACCCGACGCGTCGGCCGTGGACTCGGCGAGCGCGGTCACGAACGGGCGCACGCGCCTGCTTCCATGTAAATCGTGGATGACGTAGGCCACGCTCTGGCCTGGGCCGTGCCAGGTCATCAGGCCGCCCCGATCGATCAGCACGAAACTCGCGCCACGGGCGGCGAGCGCGTCGTCGTCGGTAAACAGATCGGTGCGCGCTCCATGCCGGCCCGTGGTGTAGACGGGGTCGTGCTCAAGCAGCCAGATCACGTCGGGAATCGTGCCGGCCTGCCGCGCGGCGACCAGGGAGCGCTGGATCTCCCAGCTCTCCGAAAAGTCGATCCGGTCGGTGCGCAAGACCGCTACGGACTCCATATCCACCGGCCTTCCGTCACCTGAGCAGTGTGACATGAGCACATGGCTCGGGGCCGGGTCAGCGTCCGAGGTGCCGCTCCAGTAGGGCGACATCGCGCCACTGCCCGCTGATACGGCCATGCGCTTCGTAGGTGCCGACCAATCGAAACCCGGCTCGCTTGGCCAAGCTCAATCCCGGCGCATTCTCCACCAGGATCATCCCCACGAGCTTCCAGTAGCCGTAGTCCGGAGCGACGCCGATCAAGTGGTCGAGAAGGTGGCCTCCGATGCCCCGTCCTCGGGCAGCCGCGGACACGTAGACGGTGTATTCGGCGACACCGGTGTACCACTCGCGTCCGGAAAAGGGCGCGAGCGCCGACCAGGCGACGACGTTCTCGTCGTCAGCTCCCACGAATACCGGGGCGCGCTCATCACGCGCGCTGAGCCACTTGCGGCGCTCGCTCGCGGAATGTGTACCGGCGGCGAAGGTGGCGCTGCCGGTGGCGATCCCTTCGTCGTAGATCGCCCCGATCTCACCTGCATCAGCCTCAGCGGCGGCGCGGATGGTGATCGGGGCTGGCATCCCGTGGATTCTACGGTCGGTCGATACCGATGTTGCTCGGGCGATCGCCGAGTGTGATCGAGAGCTCCTGGCGTTCCCCGTCGCGCAGCACGACCACGGAGATCTCATCCCCGACCCGGCGACTGCTCACCGCCCGGCTGACGTCGGCCATGTCACCGATCTGTTGCCCCGCGACCTCGACGATGATGTCGGAGCCCTCAGGGACGGCTGCCTCAGGGTCATTGGACGCGCCAATCAAGCCGGCTCCGCTGGCGGGGCTGCCGTCCTCGACGGTGACGATGGCTACGCCGTTCGGGTCGTCGAGCCCGAGCTCCTTGGCGAGAGGCGGGCTGAGCGGTCGGCCCGATATCCCGATCCAGGCGTGGGACGGCGTGCCGTTGTCGATGATCGACTCGACGACGGGTCGCGCGGTGTCGATGGGAATGGCGAAGCCGATTCCATCGCTCCCACCACCGCGCGTGGCGATCTGCGAGTTGATACCGATGACGCGACCGGCCTGATCGAACAGCGGTCCACCCGAGTTGCCCTGGTTGATCGCGGCGTCGGTCTGGATCGCGTTCTGGATCGCCGTTCGATTGTCGGGCGCCTGAATTACCCGCTCCAGGGCCGAAATGATGCCGGTGGTCGCGGTGCGTTCCTGGCCGAGGGGATTTCCGACGGCAATTACGCTGTCGCCCACCTGGAGATTCGCGCTTGAGGCGAAGGTAACCGGGTTCACGCCATCGGGAAGATCGAGAACCTTCAGTACTGCGAGGTCCGTGCTTGCGTCCTCGCCAAGCACCTCGGCCTCGAGAATCGACCCGTCTTCGAAGGTGATGGCGGCCGTGTTGAAGCCGTCGACGACGTGCTGGTTGGTCAGGATGTGCCCGGAGTCGTCGATGACGAAACCGGAACCGAGAGCCTGTTGGTTCTCGACGATGCCGCGCAGCGCGTCGATGGTGCCGCCGACGGTCACCTCGACCACAGCCGGTGCGGTGCGGCGCACGACCTCTTGCACGCTGAGGTTCTCAGCGTCAGCAGGTGCATCACTCTCCGCAGCCGCAGCCGCCTCCTCTGGCAGCTGAGAGCGGTCGGTCGTGATGGCCGCGTTCTGGTTCGGACTCTCGCGCACGACGGTCGTGTCGCCGTTGCCGAGGTTGCCGGTAATCGCCGCTCCGCCCAAGGCGACGGCTCCGCCGATGACTGCCGCCACGAGTGGCATCGCCAGTCTCATCCCGTTGCGCCGAGGGGGCTTGGGCGGTTCGGGTCGAGCGAACTGCCGGGTGACCTCAGCAGGGGGATATGGGTTTTCCATCGGGCGGACCTCGCAGTGATTCAGAGAAGGAAACGAGGGTACCGCGACCCAGTTAAGGCTGACCGAAGGCGCGCTACCGCCGTGTTAAGACACCTCGCGCTACCGTATGAATGTCCGACAAACCGGTACCGAAAGCCCCCATGGCCGAGCGCATCCTGGTCGTTGAAGATGAAGAGTCGATCCGCACGATCGTCGAGTACGCACTCGACGAGGCGGGCTTCGATGTCGTGACCGCCGATCGCGGCGACACGGCACTCGAAGTCTTGGAGCGCGAATCGATCGACCTCGTGGTGCTCGACCTCATGCTTCCCGGTATCGATGGTCTGGAAGTGTGCCGGCGGATTCGCGCCGATCGCTCGGTGCCGATCATCATCCTGTCGGCAAAGGGCGAGGAACTCGACAAGGTCCTTGGCCTGGAGCTGGGGGCCGACGATTACGTCACCAAGCCGTTCTCACCCCGCGAGTTGGCCTCGCGCGTCAAGGCCAACCTCAGGCGGGCGAAGCTCGACACCGATCGCGGTGCCCCCATCAGGGCCGCCGACATCGAAATCGACCCGGTTGCCCGCGTGGTGAAGCGGGACGGTGAGTCCGTACATCTCACCTACTCCGAGTTCGAGATCCTTCTCAAGCTGGCTCAGTCCCAGCGCCGCGTTTTCACGCGCGAAGAGCTCATGAATCATCTCTGGAAGGGCTCCTTCTACGGGGATCTCCGAAGTGTCGACGTCCACGTGCGCCACCTTCGGCAGAAGATCGAGCTGGATGCCTCCGATCCTCGTCTGATCCGAACGGTTCGCGGAGTCGGCTATGCCTTCGGGGGCGAGGAGTCCGAGGGGTGAAGGTTCGTCGCCCGCGCCTCAGCCTCCAGGCATGGCTCGGCGCGGCCACGGTCGCGGTCGCACTGGTCGCGAGCCTCGTGGTGCTGCTCGTGGTGCTGCCCACCTTGGAGTCCAGCCTGCGCAATGACCGCACCGTCCGTGTGACCCAGGACGTCCGGGTGCAGCTGGCC
>CAMYIK010000173.1 GCA_947258365.1 uncultured Thermoleophilia bacterium
GAGCGCACGCGTGTGGAGGGCTCTGCTCGCAAACGGCGAACAGCCACGAGCATGAGCCATTTGCGCGCCGAACGCGGGCGCCGTATTTGCCGTGGCCGTCAGGTGCTCGCACTTGACGAACCTGGCTCAGCGGCGTGAGCGCCCCCATTCCGCCAGCGGTTCTCGACCTGGCCGGGGCGTCGGGGCTCGTCGATACAGAGAGCGTAAACGCCCAAGATATTCTCATCGCGGCGGCGGTCGGCGCTCTCACGATCCTCGCGGCGCTGGCAGTCAACTGGGCGATTCGTCGCTGGCTTGCCCGCCCGCAGTCGGGCTCACAAGAGATAGTCGCGCTTGCGGCCCGCCTCGCGCGCTGGGCAGTCATCATCGTGGGGGCATCATGGGCGCTGAGCTTCCTCGGGGTCAGCCTCGGGTGGTTGGGACTCACGGTCATTGCGGCGCTGGTCGTGATCGTGATGATGCTCCGCCCCCAGCTCGAGGGGCTCGCGGCCGCCGTAGTGATCTCCACCCGGCCGGCGTTTGGCGTGGGCGACGAGATCGAAGTTCTCGACCACACGGGCGAGGTCATCGAGGTAACCGCCCGCAGCGTCGTACTGCGTCTTCGCAATGGCCGGCGGGTCCACGTTCCGAACAGCACCATCTTGTCGGAAGTCGTGACGGTGATCTCCACGGACCGGCCCCGGCGCTCGGAAATCACCTTCGAGGTCTCTGAGCACGAGGACCTCGATCGCCTGGAGCGCCTGTCGGTGGCGGCCATCTCGCGCCTGCAGCACGTGGCGGGCGACCCCGCTCCGGCGCTCATGGCGCGCGATCTCGGCGGCGGGGCCGTCATGGTTGCGATCCGCTTCTGGCACGATTCTCGGATCAGCTCCGAGATCCAGGCAACCCACCAGATAGTGAGCGCACTGGCCCGCCTCTACACGGCGGAGGGCATCACCACGGATACCGTGAGGCTCTTGGTGACCCTCCGCTCCGGCCGCGAGTGAGCCCCCTCGACATCCCGCCCCAGCGCAGGGTGTAGCCGAGCCTGATACCGAATCGCCGGGCTCGTCCATGACGGCTCCGGTCTGTTGCAGCCACTGGCAGCGCCTAGCCTCTGATGTCGGCGTTGGCGTTAGTCGCGCCCTTCAGCGATGCGTCGCCGTCCCGCGATTCTGCGCGATCCGATGCCCTGGTAGTCGGGGACCTCGGCCACCGGCCGCTCGCTGTCCGAAAAGGTCTGTCGCAGGCTCTCATCGAGGTGGGCGAGCTGGGCATGAAGGGCGGGCCTTCGGCGCGCCGGCGCCTCCTCGAGCAGATCGAGCAGAAGGGCCCGTAGGCGCCGCTCGACCTGCACCGAGCCCGCTCCATCGCGGCGAATCTCGGTCAGCGCAAGCTCGACGAAATCCTCCCAAGAGGGCCTACGGTAGACCAGCCGCAGCCCGCCCTGGCCATCATCGATCTCCCCTGCGGCGATCCGGCGCGTTCTGACGCGGCGCAGCAGATCCTCGATCTGGTCGATGGCTTGAAGCGCGGTAGAGGGGTCGTTGATCGCCGGCGAGAGAGCCTTGATCGCGATGTCCACCAGCCAACGAAAGGCCTGGGCGGGGTCACCCTCGATCGTTCGCTCGATGCCGAACTCAAGTGAGGACCGCAGTGCCTTGGCGTCGACGTCACCCTCCCCGTAGACGAAGAAGAGCGGCGCGCCGGTGGGCACCGAATCGCCCACCGCGGGAACCAGCGCTATGGCGACCCCGGCGTCGGAGGCGAGCGACACCAGGCGCTGTTTGTCTGCCCACTGGAGGATGCCTTGGTCGCCGAGGTGCCCGATTACGGACGCGGGCTCGCCGAGGTTGTCGACGGCTGCCGACCAACTCTCGGCGCCCGCCTCGCTGATCGACTCGGGATAGACCGCATCGATTGCGCGCTTGCCCTCGGTTGCGACTCGCCGTACGACGTTCCCTACGCGCAGCTCCTGGTAGACGTGATTGATCAGCCAGAGAAAGACGAAGACGCTCGCCGCCACCAGGAGGATGGCGACCGTGACCGACACGTTGGGCACGAAGTTCGCGTCGTCTTCGGTGCCGATGCCGGACAGCACCAGCAGCGAATAGGTGAAGGTCGCGACAAAGGTGCCGATGGCGATCTTGGGCACGGGATCGCCGATGAAGCTCCGCAGTAGCCGCGGCGAGTACTGGCTGCTGCCGTACTGGACCAGCAGGATCACGATCGCGAAGACGAAGCCAGTGAAGGCGATCATCCCTGAGGCGATTGCCGAGAGCACCTCGATGGCTGCCTTGGAGCTGTACGTGATACCAACGTCCGGGTTGACGGCCTCGTCGACAAAAGGCAGCAGGAGCGCCAGCGCGATCCCGGACAGGAGGAAAGCGCCGGGAATCAACCAGAAACTGGCCTCGATCCGGGCAGATGTCTTGCGCCGAGAGATCATCGCCAGCAGTCTCTCCTAGCCCGTCGACGTTCGCTCGGCGGGATTCCCACACGGGACCCGGCTGGCACTTCGGCGATGCCCTCAGATGCTCTTTCACGCAGCGCGAGGTCAGTCCGGGGCCTCATGCCAGAGTTCACCGCGGCGGGGCTGCGCGCGCTCGCTGTCCGTCGGCGCCTGGGGCCCTTCTCGCTCATCGCGCGATCTCCGCTTGGCCCGCGGCATGCGCATCGGTCGTACCCGCTGTCGGCCCCGTGGAGCCATCCCGACGCGACGCTGGGAGCAGGAACAGGAACCCGATCAGGCCTGCTGCGACGCCGAATCCGCCCGCTACCCATAGCAGCACCTCGAAGCTGCCGGTGGCGTCGGCCAGCAGGCCCGCACCGATCGATCCGGATGCCTGGCCAAATGCGGCGGAGGCCGCGATCCACCCCGTCGCCACCGCGGCGCCCACCGGCGCGAATCGCACGGCCGTGGGCGCCTGGGCGATGCGGGCGAAGGCGGCGCATGACTCGACGAGTAAATAGGAGCCGAGGATCGCCACGTACGGGGCACCGCCGACGGCCCCAAGGACGGCAAGCAGTAGCCCGCCTATCCCACGAATCGCGTTGCCGAAGGCCCAGACCGCGACCGGGTCGCCTTTGCCGAGCCATGCCCCGGCGACGAAGTAGAGGCTGATCCCAACGAGTCCTGAGACCGACACCATGGCCGAGATCTGCTCGTCGCCCAACTCGAAGACGGCCATGAAGATGTTCGAATACTGGCTCGAGATGAAGGTGGACATGACGGTGGCGAGGAACATCGCGAGCAGGACAAGCCCAAACAGCGACCCGAAAAGCGCCCGCAGGCCGACGCGCTCACCCGTCTCCTGGCCGACCTCGGCGTCCCGCTCGCGTGCCGCGACGATTCGTCGATGGGCGGTGCCGTTCACGAGCCACACCGCGACAGCCAGGGCTCCCAGCGCGCCGGCGGTCACCCAGAACTGCGCCTCGAAGCCGAAGTTGGCGGAAGCCATGGCGGTCAGCCCTGCACCGCCGAGGATCTTGCCCGCGTCGAGGTTGAGCTGGAGGAACGTGAGCTGTCGCGCCTGCGCCTGCGCGTCGAGCCCCGCGCCGACGATGAACGCCGGGCTGACCACGAGCAGGGCTGCTGCCCCAAGGCCAATCGCGCCGACGCCCAGAACGATCATGAACGAGTCGCCCGCTGCGAGCGCGAGGATCGCGAAGCCGATCGCGAACCCCAGCACGCCGAGCGCCTGGACGTGACGGTAGACCGCATACCGTGCGGCGAAGTTGCCGATCGTGGGGCCCGCAAGCGCGAACAAGCCCACCATCGCCATCGCCACGCCGACGTCCGTCGGCGTTCCCCCGACCGCGAGCACGTAGGCCGGCAGCAGGACGGGGAGGACCGCGTTGTACGCGAGACCGAAGCCGGCGTTCGAGAGCATCCAGAGCTCGAAGCGCTTCGGCTCAGGAGTGGCTTCGGTCACCAGTCAGACTCCACGCGGCGAAGGCCGTGAAAGTCGACCCATGCACATGGCGGAATTGCCGCCATCGATCCAGGCGATGTCACTCGGCAGGACGTGGCGCACCAATCTAGCGGAGCCCGCCGCCTGTGGCATCCTCCATCTTGGCGAGCACCGAGTCGAGGTTGAACGACCCCGGCTTCTGGCGAGGCGGAAACTCGATGAAGGACTGGATCTGCTCGGCTGCGAGCGCTTGCATGGGGTAGATGACAAAAACGTGCTCCAAGAACCAGTTCCAGTAGCCGTTTGAGTTCTCATCAGCCCGCTCGAACGGGTCGCGTCGCAGGTTGAAGATCTTCGGCATGCGCAAAGGCACGAAGGGCTCGGCCCAGAGCTTCATGGTTTTGGCGCGCTGCTCGTAGAAGACGGCTTTCCAGTCTCCGTAGCGGATCGCCACGATCAGCCCGTCGTCATTGGTGTAGAAGAACCATTCGCGAGGCGAATCCTCGCGTTCGCCGGTGAGGTAGGGCAGGCAGTTATAGCCATCGATGTGCACCTTGAAGTGCTTGTCGCCGGCCTGGTGCCCGGCCTTGAGCTTTTCCACGATGTCCGGCTCGCCCGCGGCGGCCAACAGGGTGGGCAGCCACTCCTGATGAGTGACGATGCCGTTCCTCGTGGCGCCGGCCGGAAACCGCTCGGGCCAGCGGACGAAGCACGGAACGCGGTAGGCGCCTTCCCAGTTCGAGTTCTTCTCGCTGCGCCACGGCGAAATCCCGCCGTCGGGCCAGGTGTTGTAGTGCGGACCGTTGTCGGTCGAATAGACCACGATCGTGTTGTCGGTGATGCCGAGCTCATCGAGCACGTCGAGTAGGCGTCCGACATGACGGTCGTGAAGCACCATGGCGTCGTTGTAGAAGCCCTGGCCGCTGATCCCCTCGGCCTCCTCGGGAATCCGGGTCCACAGGTG
Organism: uncultured Thermoleophilia bacterium; assembly: GCA_947258365.1. GTDB lineage: Bacteria > Actinomycetota > Thermoleophilia > Miltoncostaeales > Miltoncostaeaceae > CAMYIK01. The sequence goes on from CAMYIK010000173.1 coordinate 4,858, forward strand.
CATGTGAGTGGCGTTCCACCACACGAAGAACGGTTTGCCCTGCTCGTGTGCGTCGCGGATGAAGGCCTCTGCACGATCGGTCACGTCGTCATCGATGGTCTCCATGCGCTTCTTGGTCAGCGGGCCGGTGTCCTCGATGCGACCGTCTGCAAACGAGTGGATGACACCGCGCGGA
>CAMYIK010000174.1 GCA_947258365.1 uncultured Thermoleophilia bacterium
GTCGCTCGACCATCAGCGTGTGGCTGAGATACTTCTTGAACGCGCCTGTCGTCGCGCCGTCGCGCGCAATGACTACGGTGTCGCCTGCCTGCGGCCGGACGTTCTCTTCGAGGAACGCCTCGGCGTGACCTTTCCGCTTGCCAGGCTCTAGGGCACGAAGGTCCTTCTCGAGTTTCTGCCAGGGGTTGTAGTTCGAGGCGTCCTCCTCTGAGGAGGCGGCCTTGCTGCCGCTCGTCGCGCCTGCGAACGCGCCGCCCTGATCCTCGGAGTAGTCGAGCTTGACGCCCTTGAACTCGTCGGGATTGGCGACCTTGTAGCCGGAGCTCGCCTGTAGCCCCCTCACGCCCGTGAGTGCCTTGTAGGCCCCGGTGGCGAACCGGGTGCACCAGGGGCCAACCTTCTCGTTGGGCTTGCTGGCCTTACCTCCGCTGAAGTAATCGACGAAGTCGCCCCGATTGCTGTTCGTGATCTTCTTCGTCTTGGTCTTGCCGTCTTTGTCCTTGTACTTCTTCCGGATGACTCGCTCCCAGCTTCCCCCCTCATGGCGGATCGTTCCGAGCAGCATCTCCATCCGCGCGATAGCCGCGGCTGCCTCGCCCAAGACCCTGACCTTTTCCGTGGCGTCGGGCTCGGGCTGAGCCACATACCGCTTGACCAGCTCCGGGTAGAGCGCGGTGTAGTTGCGAGCGGCCTCGACGAGGGCGTCCGAGCGATCGAGGTGGCCCTTCGTGCTGGCGACGTTCTTGACTGACGCAGCCGCGGCGTCGGCGAACGATTCCGCTCCTTCCGGGACCTCATCGGCGTCGACCCTGGCTCCCGCCCCGTCCTTCGGTTCGGGCTCGGGAGGCTCAACGTCCGGTTCCGCTTCGATGGGCTCGGGTGCCGGCGTCGGAGCCGGTGCGCTCTCTGATGGAACGGGAGCGCCTGTCGACGTTCCGGGCTGCTCGGGCTCACCCAGGCCCATTGCGCCAAGCGTTTTCGGGCCCACCATGCCGTCCGTGCTCATGGAGTTGGCGAACTGCCAGTCGGCAACCGCTTCAGCGTCGCGCCCGCTGAGCCGCCCGTCCGGGCTTCGGCCGATCGTCGCCTCGATCTGCTCGATCAGGGCGGCCGAGTAACCCTGGCGCCGGTTGTAGCGCCGGGCTTTTCGGCGATCGATCTCCGGCCGCTCATCGCCCGTCCGGCGCAAGAGCTGGGCGGTGGCGGCGTTGCCGGCCGCGCCCTGGAGCCATTGCGCGGCGTCGGGTGTGAGCCCTGCCAGCTGAACGGGCTGTCCCGTCAGTTCGGCTGGCACGCTGCTCGCCGCCCTCCCCGGCGGACGGTGGCCGGACCTTCCGGGGGGAGGCTTGCTCAGCGCTCGTGTGCTCACGTTGGCTGCATTCGATCGGTGTCGGGCGCAGGGTCTCATGCCTCACGGTAGCGGTCGAGGTCAGGGCTTCAGGTGCTCCACGAACCAGTCGGTTGCCGCCCCCCCGGCGCCGTCGAAGCCCACCGTGTAGGCATCGAAGTGCCCTCCGGGGAGGACGACGAGTTTCTTGGGCTGGCGGGCATCCTCGAACGCATTGATCGCCAAGCCCGAGGGCACCAGATGGTCGCCCTCGGCGACGATCATGCAATACGGGGTGGGACTGATCGCTCCGATGTAGGCCGCGGGCTCGTATTCGGTGAACAACTCGACGCTTTGAAGCGTGCACTCGTTCTTCCAAGCGGGCGCTCGGGTCTTTCCGGTCTCGCTGAACCAATCCCACGAGTCGGGTGTAGGCAGCGCTGACGGGGCGAGCGGGTCCGGATCGACCACCGGCAGCATCGCGTGCGGCTCTCCGGCGAAACGCTTCCGTCGGTCATCCTCGAATGCGCCCGTCAAGCCGGCGATGAAGTCGGCTCTCACCAGCGCTCTGGCATTGAGGCGCCCGCTGACCATCGGAACCTGACTCACGACGCATCTCACACGTCGATCGATCGCGGCGACCACGATCACATGTCCACCGGAGTAGCTCGATCCCCAGACACCGATACGGCTCTCGTCGACGGAGTCGAGCGTTTCCGCGAAAGTGATGGCGTGGCGGTAATCGTTGACTTGCTGCCACGGGTCGATGTGCTGTCGTGGTTCGCCGTCACTCGCGCCGAAGTTGCGATTGTCGAAGACGATCGCCCCGAGTCCCGCGGCGGCGAAGGCTTCGGCGAAGCGGTCGAGGTACATCTCTTTGACGGCCGAATAGCCGTGGGCCATCACGATCGTCGGCACAGGACCTTTCGCCCCGTCGGGCACGTAGTGCCAGCCCCGAAGCGTTACGCCCTCGGCATCGAATTCGATGTCGCTGCGCGCCATCGTTCCCCCTTTGTTGGCGAGCCGCGCGGATCCAGGGCCCGCGGGGCCAAGCTGAAGGCGCCGGGGGTGGTCACGATCGAAATGCTCCCTTGGGAGTCACAGCGTCCTCGCGCGACCGGCGGCGAGTCGCACTCGCCACGTTGCAGTGTAAGAGTATCTCCGCACGCCACGCCACGCCGTCAAGCGTCAACGTGCAGACGATGACCTACGCGGGAGCGCCTTTGCGCAGAATGCGGCCGTCCTCCATCTCGACGACTCGGCCCATCTGGCGGGCGATGCCGGTGTCGTGGGTCACCAACACGATTGTGTGGCCGTGTTCGGAGTTCAGTCCACGCAGCAGTTGCATCAGCTCCGCGCCGGTCGCGCTGTCCAAGTTGCCCGTGGGTTCGTCCGCGAGCAGTACTTGTGGCTCCCCCACCAATGCGCGGGCAATCGCGACCCGCTGTTGCTCGCCACCTGAAAGCTCGCTGGGGAGGTGCTCGATGCGGTCACCCAGCCCGAAGCTCTCGAGAGCGGCATGGGCCCTCGCGCGGCGCTCGTCGGACGCGACTCCGGTCGGCACCAGCGCGATCTCCACGTTGTCGAGCGCCGAAAGCGTCGCGATCAGGTTGAAGTTCTGGAAAACGAAGCCCAGGGTGTCGCGTCGCACCGCCGTCAGGTCGGCGTCGCCCATTTGGGCGAGGTCCTTCCCGTTCAGAACGACGCTGCCGGACGTGGGGTGATCGAGGCCACCGAGCATCTGCAGCATGGTGCTCTTCCCTGAGCCACTCGGCCCGACAATGGCCAGTAGCTCGCCATCACGGATGCGGAGGTCGACCTCCTTGAGGGCATCGACGCCGACGGTCGCGTTGCCGTAGCGCTTGCCAACGGACGTGAGTTCGTACATCGACAACTCCTACTCGATGTTCCTGAGGGCTTCTGAGGGGCGCAGCCCGGCCGCGCGCAGGCCCGCGATGACACCGGCGATGACTCCACCGAGGATGGCCAGCGCGACCCCGACTAGCAGCAGGTTGATGTCGATGGGTGCGCCCACCGCGACCGCCTGCTGTGGTGCGTCAGCGAAGTTGCCGAGTCCGAACCGACCGCCACCGGGACCTCCGGCCGCCACGTCGGTGACGGGCGCGACCGAAGCCTCGAGGCTGGGGAACGCCGCCTTGGCGACTTGAGCGCCGAGCAGTCCGAGAACGACTCCGGCCAGCGCCCCGATGGCCCCGATTGCGATTGATTCGCTGGCGATTTGCCGTACGACGCGGCCTTTGCTCCAGCCAATCGCTCGGAGGGTCCCCAGTTCGCGTGTGCGCTTCGCGACCGAGTTCAGGGTCAGCAGAGTCGCCAGGCCCACCGCGGCGATGAGTGCGACAACCGCCAGCGCCGTGCCCAGCGTGCTGGTGAGGTCCTTCGCGTCGACGAGCGACCCTTCGACCCGGTCGGCGAGATCGCTTGCCGTGGTGACCCGAGTGCCAGGGAGATTCGACTCGATCCCCGCGGCCACCGTTGCCACCTCGCCGGTGTCTGCGGCGCGAACCCGGAGGCGATTGACACGCCCCTCGCGCTCCGACGCGGTCTGCAAGCCGGTGAGCTCGACGTAGATGTCGGACGCCTGGCCACCGAGCGGAGCTGACGATACGCCGACCACCTCGTACTTCGTCGAGTCGAGCGTGATGCTGTCTCCGACGCTGAGTCCCTCGCGTCCGGCATAAGCCTCGTTGAGCACTGCTTGCTTGGCGCCGTCGCCCCTGAAGTACTCGCCATCGACGATCTCGCCGGCGGTCACCGCGGCCAGCTCGGCCCGGGTGAGGTCGACGCCTGAGACCTGGGCGGAGCTGAAGTCGAAGCCGCCGCGCGCCCCGCCACTGCCGCCACCGGGCCCACCGAAGCCCCCGGCCTCAGGGACCTCGCCCTCGACGTGTGTCAGGTTGAGCGTCAATTGGCCGGCAACCGCGTCGACGCCCTCGATGCTGCTCACCGTCTGCGCGTCGTCGGTGGGGAAACTCAACTCGAAGGTGTTGAAGCGGTCGAACGAGAACGGCTCGCCGGGCTCGCCGAGCTGGCTGAAGTCGATACGGCCGCCTGTGCCGTTTTCGGCCTCCAGGAGCGCCTGCTCCTCGTCGGTGAGGTTGTTCTCGGGCCCGAGCTGGATGGGTTCGCCCTCCTCCAGTCGGAGTGGCCGGGCAACGGAGATGTCGGTGCCCACGCCTGTCAGCGGCGCGAGCACCTCGTCTTGGGCTTCGTCGAGGCCCTGTGAGAGAGCACCGACGACGATGACCAGCGCGACCCCGAGTCCGAGGCCGAGGGCGGTGAGAATCGCGCGGCCCCGGCGGCGGCGAAACTCGGCGAGGATGTAGCGGAGGGAGAACATGCGCCGCACGGTAGAGGCGCCCACCTAAAGCCCGCGAAAAGCTGCGCGGCGCCCGCGCTTGGCGATTCTTCGGATATGTCCGACCGAGTGGAGTAGGACTACCCCTTCGCGTTCACGAGGAGGCGGGATGACCGACAACCAGGCCGCCGCGCAGGCAGCGGAGGCTTCAGCCGATCAGCGGGCGCCGCTGCTGAGGCTCTGGGACTACGCACGGGCCCATCGAGGCCGCATGATCTGGGCGACGGCGATGTCGGCGCTCAACAAGGTCTTCGACGTCATGCCTGAGCTCATCATCGGCCTCGCCGTCGACGTGGTCGTGCGCGGGGAGGGCTCTCTCATCA
>CAMYIK010000175.1 GCA_947258365.1 uncultured Thermoleophilia bacterium
GGCCCCGGTGCACACACCGAGCTGGCGCTGATGTGCGACATCACCCTCTGCTCGGACAATGCGGTCCTGGTGGACCCGCACCTCGACCTGGGCCTGGTGCCCGGTGACGGCATCCACAGCGCCTTCATCGAGCTCATGGGCGTCAAGCGGGCTGCCTATGCCCTGCTCACGTGCGAGGTCTTCGACGCCCAGAAGGCCCTGGACTACGACCTCGTCAACGAAGTCGTACCTCGGGATCAGCTCCACGCCCGTTCTTGGGAGATCGCCGAGCGGATCAACGCACGGAAGCGAACCACACGACGAATGACGGTTCCGGTGATTCGGCGGCCCTGGAAGCAGCGCATCGCAGACGACCTCGATGGCGGCTTCGGGATCGAGATGCATGCCTACTTGTGCGACAAGCCCGAGCACAGAGACAACGTGGGCGAGACCGTCACGTCGAGGACCGACGCGTTTACCCGAGAGGATCGGAAGAAAGGCATCCGAACAACGATGGCCTAGGCTGTTCTCGGGCGCGCAGCCCAACGCTCGAGGGCTCGGAGAGAGTCGGCCGCGAACTTGACGAAAGTGGAGACCACTGGCATGGATCTAGGCATTGCGGGCAAACGGGCGATCGTCTGCGCCTCGAGCAAAGGGTTGGGGCGCGCCTGCGCCGAGGCGCTGGCCCGCGAAGGCGTCGCGGTCACGATCAACGGCCGCAATGGCGAGACGCTCGCCGTTGCGGCCGACGCGATCCGCGACGCCACGTCGGTAGAGGTCCAGGCGGTCGCGGGCGACATAGAGCTGGAGCATACGCGAACCGCGCTTCTCGAGGCTTGCCCCGAACCCGACATCCTGGTGAACAACAACGGGGGGCCACCACCGGGGCGCTACCAGGATTGGGATCGGGATGCCTGGATTGGCGCGCTCGATTCGAACATGATTGCGCCCGCCTTGATGATCCGGTCCGTTCTCGATGGCATGATCGAAAGGCGCTTCGGGCGGATCGTCAACATCACTTCGGCGATGGTGAAAACGCCGTTGGCGCCAATGGGCCTTTCGACCGGTGCGCGCGCCGGACTTACCGCACTGAGCAAGGGTCTTTCACGGCAAGTCGCCGCCAGCAACGTGACGTTGAACAACCTGCTGCCGGAACGCTTCGATACGGATCGGCAGAAGTTCATGGCCGAAACGCACGCCAAGATCGGTGGCATCAGCGTCGACGAGGCCTACGACGCAATGAAGAAGACGATCGCCGCGGGTCGACTCGGCCGCCCGGATGAGTTCGGCGCGATGTGCGCATTTCTGTGTAGTGCGCACGCAGGTTACATCTCGGGCCAGAACCTGCAGCTCGACGGCGGCAGCTACGCCGGGCTGATCTAGAGTGATTCCATGTCGAAGCTCGATGTTCCTTTCCTGATCGTCGGCGCCGGGCCGATCGGCTTGATCCAGGCCATCCTGCTCGCGAAGCAGGGGCGAACCTGCCTCGTCGTCGAGCGAAGGGCGGGGCCGCAGACCGCGCCCGCGGCCCACGTGGTGAATGCCCGCACCTTCGAGATCTGCCGCCAGGCAGGCCTCGACATGGAAGCCATCGACGCAGCCTGCAAGAACCCGGCGGACGCAGGCCACGTTCGCTTCGTGACGCGGCTCGGCGGCGAGGAGATCGGCCAGCTTCCCTTCGAGCGGCAGGGAGAGGAGTGTCTCCGGTACACGCCGACGCCGCTGCGCAACCTCTCTCAGCACCGCTTCGAGCCGATCCTCGCCGACGCCCTGCGCAAGCTCCCGAACGCAGAGCTTCGCTACGGATGGCAGTGGGAACGCAGCGAACAGGACGAGCACGGCGTGACCTCGACCGTGCGCGATCTCGAGAGCGGGAAGATCCACGAAATCCGTAGCCAGTACCTGATCGCCGCCGACGGTGCGGGAAGTCGCGTGCGGAGCTCGCTGGGCATCGAGATGCAGGGCCCGCCGCGCATCCAGAGCTTCCTGATGATCCACTTCGGAGCCAACCTGCGCGAACTCGTGCGCGATCGTCTCGGCGTCCTGCACTTCGTCGTGGACCCGGAGGCCGGCGGCGCTTTCATTGCGCACGACATCGACCGCGAGTGGGTCTACATGCACAACTTCGATCCCGAGCAGGAATCCGAAGAGGACTATGACGACGATCGCTGTAGGTTCCTCGTCCACCGCGCCATCGGCTCGGAAGTCCCCCTCGAGATCCTGCACAAGGGCACCTGGCACATGAGCGCCCAGGTGGCCGACGGAATGGGCCAGGGTCGGGTCTTCCTCGCGGGCGACGCCGCGCACCGTTTCCCGCCCACCGGAGGTCTTGGTCTCAATACCGGCTTCCAGGACGCCCACAACCTGGCGTGGAAGCTCGGTGCCATCGAGGATGGCTGGGCACCGGCCCGGCTGCTCGAGACCTATGCCGCGGAACGCCTGCCCGTGGCGCAGAACAACGCCGACCAGAGCCTGCGCAACGCGCTGAAGATGGTGCTGCTGGTCCAGGCCCTCGGCACCGACCAGGAGCCCACGAGCGAACGCATGGCGGCCACTCTGGCTGAACCCGAGGGTCGCAAGGCGGTCGAAGCCGCGATCGCCGAGCAGGCCGAGCACTTCGACATGCTCGGGCTGCAGCTCGGGTATGTGTACGAGAGTGGCGCCTTGGCGCTCGAGGGGAGTACGCCACCCGCGCTCGCCTCCCCGCGTGAGTACGAGCCCTCGGGGCGACCCGGTGCCCGCCTGCCGCACGCTTGGCTCGACGTGGAGGGCAACCGTCGATCGAGTCTCGATCTGGTCTCGGCGCGCGGCTTCACGCTCTTCAGCTTCGGCAATCACGAGGACTGGGCGGAGGCGGTTGGTGGCCTCGCCTCGGTTCCGTGCGAGCACGTCCGGATCGGCGTGGATGCCGGCTCCCTGGAGCCGGGCTGGGCCAGGACCTGCGAAGTCGGGATGGGCGGTGCCCTGCTCGTGCGTCCCGATCAACACATCGCCTGGCGCGCGAGCGAGACCCCCAAGAACCCCGGCCCGGCTCTCCGTGGTGCCGTCGGCACCATTCTGGAGGGCTGACATGGCCATCAACGTCATCCGCTACCGATCCGACGATCGCATTCGATGGGGGGTCGTGCACAACGAGCGCCTAGCCCCGATCGAAGACGACTACCCCACGACCCGCGCCTTCATGCTCGAAGCCGCGGAGACAGGAGTTACCCATGGATGAGCCGATCACTCGGGCCAGAGACCTGGCGTACGTTCGGATGCAAGCGCCCGACCTCTCCGTCGGGGAGAAATTCCTCGAGGATTTCGGACTGATCATCAGCGACCGTACGCCGGACACGCTCTACGCGCGTGGTACCGATTCGCCCCATCATGTCTACATCCTCCACAAAGGCGAACCCGACTGTCGAAGCATCGCCTTTCACATGCACAGTCTCGCCGACCTCGAGAAGCTTCATCGCGAAGCCCAGGCGACTCCGGTCGAGAAGCTCGATGAACCCGGCGGTGGTCATGTCGTGCGACTGACGGACCCTCATGGGTTTACGGTCGAGGCGATCTTCGGAATGGAAGAGCTCGAGCCCATCGACGCAGGGAAGGCTCTGCCGCTCAACATCGACGGGCAACGCAACCGAGTCGGACGTTTCGCGGACGTCAAGCGCGGCGCATCGACAGTCAAACGAATCGGACATCTCGTCCTCGAGTCCAAGAGGATCGAAGAAGCCTATCTCTGGTATTGGAAGCATTTTGGAATCCTGCGAACCGACAAGGTGCTCCAGCCGTCGGGTGCGGATGGAATGCAATTCGCGCGGCTCGACAAGGGGCTCGAATATACCGATCACCATACGATCGGGTTTCAGCTCTGTATGGACGGCATCGAACGTCTCCAACACGTTTCTTTCGAGGTCCAGAATTTCGACGACGTCATGATCGGACACGATCATCTGGCTTCCGACAAGAGCTACAAACACGTCTGGGGAATCGGCCGGCATCGGCTCGGCGGTCAGATCTACGACTATTGGAAGGATCCGTGGGGTCGAATTCATGAGCATTGGACCGATTCCGACCTATTGAACACGGAGTATGAGGCGACGATCCAGAATGGCGACGGCGCGCGCGATTACTGGGGACCGAATCAGCAACCGACGATCAGCTACGCGATTCAGAAATGGAATCTGACGACCCTGTCCAATGTGGCGAGCTTGATCGCGGGCGCCGTGAAGGAAAAGCTGGCCAAGGGGAAGGACGTTTAAGAGGGCACTCTCCGCAGCCTGACGAGCATTTTGTTCGAGAGGTCTCGGCGGTGGGATTCGGGCGAAGCGCCCGATTCCCCGGCCTGTCTTAACGCTATCGCTGAGATGGTGGAGGCGGCGGGAATCGAACCCGGCTCCGAGCCGCCTCAGTCCCCGGAAGACAAGGGCTCCGAGGAGTGACGGCTTGTCGCCAGGTTGTCGCCAGAGGCCATCCAGTGCGAGCCGCGGGAGTCCCTCGAAATCACATGCTGGACATGCAATCTGCATGGGACAATTCTATGCACATGCCGATGGTCCAGATCCGCAACGTCCCCGACGACCTGCACCGCGAGCTGAAGGCCCGCGCCGCGCTCGCCGGGATGTCCGTGTCCGAGTACCTGCTGCAGGAGCTGCGCCGCTCGCTGGAGCGGCCGACCCGCAAGGAGCTGCTCCGGCGCCTCTCGAAGCGGGCGCCCGCGCGGCCGCGCCCGGCACCCGCGGACGCAGTGCGCGCCGGGCGCAACCGCCGTTGATCGTGCTCGACGCCTCCGCGCTCCTCGAACTCCTGCTCGTCACGGACAAGGGAGGCGAGGTCGCGGAGCGTATTGCCGCGCCCGAGGAGATTCTACACGCGCCCCACCTGATCGACCTCGAGGTGGCCCAGGTCCTGAGGCGGTACGTCGCACGCCGCCAGCTCGACGAGGTGCGCGCGAGCCAGGCCCTCGAGGACCTCCGGGACCTCGACC
>CAMYIK010000176.1 GCA_947258365.1 uncultured Thermoleophilia bacterium
GTTCTTGAACTCCATCTTCGGCGGGTCGTCCTTCTTGGACAACGGATACACCTTGAGGTTCTGCCTGATGTTGTCAGCTGCCTTCTTGACGTTGTCGGGGTCCTGGACGTTGCCCCGCACGAACCCGCGCATGAAGTTCCAGACGCAGTACGTCTGTGATCGGACGACGTAGTACCCGTCGGGCACCTCGCCGTCGTAGCCCGGCGGGAGCACCAGGTACTTCCCGCCCTTGCCGTGGTCGGGTCCGGCGGCTCCCATGTCGCTGATGTAGCGGAAGTACATGTCGTCGAGAATGCCCAGCACGTCGGGTGGGATGTCGATGACGGTGGGGCCGTCCTTCGCGAGGTCGAGGAATCCCCACGTGTACAGCGACGTGTTGTTCCAGGTGAGGACGAGTGGTTTGGAGTCGCCGAGTTGCTCGGCGATCAGGATCTGGTTGCACTCGGTCAGGCCCAGGTCCCGATGACCCTGTCGGAGGGAGTACATAGAGGCCGCCGGGGTCATGTTGATGAAGGCTTCGACCGCCCGGCCGCGCTGGACGAAGTCGACCAGCGTGTCCTTGGTGTTCCCGACGGGCACGCCGTCGAAGAACCCCAGCGTTCCGATGGACGTCTCGACCTTGTCCGGTGTGGTGCGGTTCTCCGGGATCGGGATGGTCATCTTCATGACTGGCTGTTGGGTGATCATCTTGGTGTCAGTCATGCTCAACGGTTTCCTTCTGAGGTGGGTTCGAGTGCGCGGTGACTACGTGAGGGGAACATCCACCCTGCGTCTGCGGACCGCCACGCGGTAGCCCCAAAATGGTGGGATCGGGGTGCAGCCCGCCGATCGCGCCCGCCAGCTGCAGAACCTCGGCATGTCCGTTCTCGTGCAGATGGGCAAGCCGCCTGATGTCGTACAGGCCGAGGCGAACAGCGCCGGGGTCCCCATTGTCTCCGTTGGAGACACCGAAGCGGAACTCGAGCAGGCGTTCCTGGATGCGGACATCGCCCAGGTGGCCGTCTTGGCTCCTTCAGGGGCTCTGACGAACCTCTTCAGCGCGAAGGCGGTCGAGAGGATGGGGCGCCGAGGGGTGCTGCGCCTGCCAGACCGGCCGGCGACCGGAGCCGTGATTGGTCGCGTGCTCGAAGACCAGACCCTCCATCCTTTCGATCCTCGCGTCAGCCTGGAGGACATCACTGCTCTGGTCGATGCGGGCGCGGTGGTCGAGGTGATCGACGGCCCCACCCGCGAAGACGTTCTGCCGCTTGCCGCCGTACGTCCCGACGGCACCGTGAACCTCCAGCCAGGACGTGACGCCCCGGCGCCTGAGGACACCGTCATCGCCCTGATTGGGGGCAGAAGCGGCCAGTCCGCCGCCGACGATACTCGACCCGTACCCACCACAGATACGAAGGAGAAGTCATGAGTGACGAAACAACAGCGGAGCAGGAGATCGAGGAGATGTACGTGCAGAACGCCGCCGCAGCCGCGTTCAGCGACTCGACCTTGACGCTGCGAGGCATCGCTCCCAGCGTGCTCTTTTTCGCTGATCGGCCGGAGCGCGAGGTCGGCCATGTCACCTGCGAGGACTTCGTCAGCGAGTGGGGCGAGGGCGAGAACAGCTTTGCCGAAGACCCACCGAACGCTGTGCTCACCTTCCTGGAGCCGGGAGAGGACGTCCCCGAGGCTGTCACCGTGGTGCTGCGTGACCCCGAGCTCGCGGGAGACACCTTCAGCTACTCGGTCGAGGTGCTGGATGGCACCTTGCCGGGCGAGGCAGGCTCCTGCTCGCTGTTCATCGATCCGATTGGCCGGCCGCTGTCGCCCGGCTCCGTTGCCGGTGTGCGTCGCCGACAGGGCCGTCGGGGGGGTCGTCGCGTCAGGCGTGCGGTGCTCTAGCTGTAACCACCCCGAGAGAGCCCAAGCAAGGGTACCGCCGCGATGACTGACCCCGACAACCGCTCTGCTGCATGGTCTTGGTGGAACTGGCGCCTGTTCGGCCGTTGGATGCTGGTCAATGCCGCCGCGTACGTCGTGATCGTCGTCGGGGGCGTCGCGCTCGAGGAGTTTGCCTGGACGACAACGAGGGATCTCGCCGACGATCACCGGCTGCTGGTGGTGTTGCTCGTCGCCATCGTCGGCGCGGGATTCCAAGGAACGGTGCTGGGACGTTGGCAATGGCGAATCCTCCGGGAACGCGTGCCGGATCTCCCGCGGCGCCGATGGGTGATGGCGACGCTTGTGCCTTCGTTCCTCGTGTGGCTGCTCGCCATTGCACCTGGAGCGGTCGACCTGATAGCGCAAGGGGGGGCACATTCAGCACGTTCCGGAATGGCTTCAGTCAGGCGCTCGTCCTGGGGCCGCTGATCGGTCTCTCGCAGGCGACCGCCCTACGCGACGAGACCAGCCGATGGAAGTGGTGGTTCGCCGCGAACGTGACCACGTATCTCATTGGCGCGGCGAGTTGGGACTTCGGCGGTTGGCTGTTGGACGCGCTGTCCCTTTCCAGGAAAGCCACCCCCGCTTTCCCGCTGCTGGCGTTCGCCGTCCACGGAGCCTGGATGTTTTGGGTGACTGCGCCGGGCGCGGCGAGCCGTACGAGCCAGCCTTCCGAAAGCCGCCCCTCGGCCTCCGCCTAGCGATTCAGACGTCTTTGGGCACTCGGTCGCGGCCCCCAGCAATGGCAGCCACGCTCGCGGTTGATCCGCCCGCGACTGCCGGACCGCACAGGACCGGTTCTCGGCTCGGCGACCTTCAGCCGGCGCGCTCGTCGAGCCGCGCGAGCCGCTCGTCGAGGTCCGTGAGCCGCTCGTCGATCGACGCAAGGCGCTTCAGCAGCTCTGCCTGACGGCCTTTGGCGTCCTGCTCGGCGGCCGCATCGGCCGGCTGCTGCGCCTGCCTCATGATCAGGGTGGTGATGAGCCCGGTCAACACGGGGAAGAAGGCCATCGAGAAGATGATTACGGCCGCCGCGACGACTCGGCCGGCGTCGCTCGTGGGCACTATGTCCCCGTAGCCGACGGTGCCCACGGTGACGATGGACCACCAGAGCGCGGTTCCGAAGCTGCTGAACTCGTCACGGTCGACGAGGTACACGAGCAGTGCGCCGATCGCTGCGACGGCCAGCGCCGAGAAGGACACCACTACCACCGACACACGGATCCAGCTTCTGGGGCGAAGTTGCGCGCCGCCCGTCTCGGCCTTCGCCTGATCTCCGGGCGGTCTTTCAGTCGGTCGCGTGCTGGTCATCGGTTTTCAGGGCTTCGGCGTCCCCGGGCGGGGTCCTTCCCCTCCCGCCGATGTGTTGCGCAACCGGTCACCGCGACCAACGATCAGTCCCGCCATCGGTCGAGGACCGCCGTCGGGCGTGCAAGGTGATCGCTCGCTCGCGGCGGCGCGCTCCGGCCGCGCCAGGCCCGAGTTGCTGCCAGGGTCGCGCCGAGCGGAATCGTGGTTGATCGAGCTCTCCCACGCTCAGTCGACCGCCCGGTCAGTCCACGAACGGCGGCGTTGGCGTTAGCCGGGGCGCCGCGATGTGCCCCGAGGTCATCCGCCTGCCCCGCTCGCCACCCAATCTGGGGCTTGCCCCCCTACGTCATGGCGTGTGAAAAACGCATGAACGACGTCACGCGCGACTACGCCGACAGGGGTGTGGCGATGGTCGCCATGAACGCCAACAACGACATCACTCACCGCATGACTCGGACGGAGAGGTCAACGCGATGACGAAGATTCCAGAGAATGTCATCACTCCGGACATCTTGAATACCCGAATCGTCAGCCTGACCTTCAGGGACGGTGTGCCCTCGGACGATGCGGTCGAGAAGGTCTATGCCGCCCTGCGGCTCTACAGCCCGCTCGAGGCGTTCTTCGACAAGAGCTGGAAGGTCGGAGAGATCGAGCTGGTGGACTGACCCGTGCGTAGTCAGGAGAATGGCTACGGTAGCGGTCCGGCGCGGGCGGCGCTCGCGCCGGATGGACCCCACTGGCCCCGCAATGGCAGCCATCCCGAAACGACCGATAGATCAGAGCTGATCGCATCCGGATGTGAGGGCTAGTGGACGTCATCCTCTACGTGGCGGTCTGCGTGGTCCTCTTTGCCCTGGTGGCAAAGCGTCTTGCGACGACGCGACTCACCGGGCCGATGGTGTTCGTGGCCCTTGGCCTTGTTGCCAGCGCGAGCGGATTCGGAATCATCAAAGCCGAGTCCACCGACGTGGTGACGGTGGTCGACGTGCTCTTCCAGGGCACCCTGATCTTGGTGCTGTTCACCGATGCGGCGTCGCTGAACTTCTCGTCGTGGCGAAAAGACATCGCCCTTCCGGGTCGGCTGCTCGGCATCGGCCTGCCGCTGACGATCGCGCTCGGGACCGTGATCGCTGCGCTCCTTTTCACCGACCTCAGCATCTGGGAGGCGGGGATCATCGGGGCCATCATCGCGCCGACCGATGCCGCGCTGGGGCAGGCCGTGATCTCGAACCCCCGCGTGCCGGGGCGCATCCGCCAGGCGTTGGACGTGGAGTCAGGGCTGAACGACGGCGTCAGCCTTCCCTTCGTGCTGATCTTCGTCGCGCTTGCGGCGGCCAACAGCGACGTCAATGCGCTGGAGACGTTCCTCGAGGAAATCGGCGTCGCCGTGGGAGTCGGACTCGCCGTGGGCCTCGTTGGGGGCTGGCTCTTGATCCAGGCCTCGAAGGCGGGCTGGCTGGGCAGCGCGTGGAGCAGCATCGCGGTGATCGCCATCGCGACGATCGCCTTCGTCGCCGCTGACGCCGGCGGAGGAAGCGGCTTCATCGCGACGTTCGTCGCCGGCCTTTCCTACGGACAGATCACGCGCGAGCAGATCAAGGAGAACGAGCTCCTGGCTGCCGACCTGGGCACCGGGCTGGTACAGGTCAGCTTCCTCATGTTCGGGGCGCTGGTGCTGGAGCCCGCGCTCAGCATGCTGAGCTGGCAG
>CAMYIK010000177.1 GCA_947258365.1 uncultured Thermoleophilia bacterium
AGCTGGCCCGCCGTGACTCCGCTGCCGTCCGGCTCGATGCCCGCGAACCTCTCCAGGAGGCCTTTCGTGATGCGGGCTCCCGAGCACGCGAGGTGGATGAAGGTCACCGTCGTGTCCGGATCCATGTTCTCGATCTCGAGTGCGGCCTGTGCAGGTCCGGCGCGAAATGATCGGTGACAGGGCCGGTCCTGCCAGACGGTCTCGTCGCCGAAGAGCGTCCTCAGGCGCCCCTGATCCGGATTCCCTTCACCGGAGGCCACGGAGTCGCCCAGGGAGACGATAAGGAAGTCCCGAACTCTGGTCGGTCGGGTCTCCGTGGCGGCGAGGATCTCGCCCGCGGGGTCGCGAAGCTCAACCCAGGTCGTGAACTCGCCCTGGTCCTGGAACGAAACCAGGAAGCGGCATCCGCGGGCCTGCTCCTCGTTCATTTCGCTGTCGTCGCCCTCGGCGACCATGAAGTAGTACTCGCCATCCCGGCATTCGCTTCTGCGGCGGATCGTGTCGGCGTCGGGATCATCGTCGCGCCGGTTGTCGGTGATCGTGATGATCGCGTCGTAGGTCGGTCCAGGAGTCTTGACGCGGACCTGCTGATCGGTGGGACCGACGGTGCGCGGCTGCATCTCCAGGGTGAAGCTGAGTCCCTCGGTCGGCTCGGGCGCGTCTGCGCCATCGGAGCACCCGGCAATGATCGCCAGCACGATCAGGAGGAATGTGAGAAGAATTCGGGACAGCATGTGACGGGACGCTCTCAAGCTCATCAGCTTCTGGGAGCCCGCCGCAACGAGACTCGGTGGTTCTGCAAAATTGAAACGGAGATGGAGGGTTGATCGTACGAACATACGTTCGTACGATCACGCAGCCACCCGACGAGGAGAAGTGATGCCGGTACGAAGCGAGTACGCCCCGGGAACGCCGTCATGGGTCGACCTCTCGTCGGCCGATGTCGATGCGTCCGGCGAGTTCTATTCCCGGGTATTCGGCTGGGAGTACCGGGAGCAGCCGGTGAGTGATCGCGGTACATACTTCACGGCATTGGTCGGCGACAAGGCCGTCGCCGGAATGATGGCGGCCGGTGACGCTCCGGTCCGTTGGAATACCTACGTCACGGTCGCCGACGTAGATGACGTAGTAACCGACGCGGTGGGGGCGGGCGCATCGCTGGTGATGGAGCCAATGGACGTGCTGGATGCGGGTCGTATGGCGGTCGTCGTCGACACGGTTGGCGCACCGATCAGCCTGTGGCAGCCGAAGGGCATGGCGGGCGCGGAGTTGGTGAGCGAGCCGGGCGGATTCATCTGGACCGAGCTTCTGTGCGGTGACTGCTCGCGTGCCGCCGAGTTCTACGGGACGATCTTCGGGTGGACCGCGGAGGAGATGCCTGCCCCGGATGGCAGCGAAGCCATGCTGTTCGCGGGCGACGAGGGCCCGGTGGCGAGCACGCGTGATCCCAAGTCGAGCCTGCCTCCGACGTGGCTCGTGTACTTCGCCTGCGAGGATGCCGACGAATGCGCGGCAGCGATCACCGAGGTCGGCGGCGCGATCGCTATTGCGCCGGTGGATGCTCCCTTTGGGCGGATGGGAGCGGCGGTCGATTCGCGTGGAACGGCGTTTGCGTTCATTGCGACGAATCCAGCCTACGAGCCCGCCGCGTAGGAGTTCCGCTCGCGCCATGAGATCCTTCCACGAGAAGGAGGAGAACATGGCACGACGACCGGTCGTATTCGTACACGGCTACGGAACGAGCGAGCGCGACTTTGACCCGCTGAAACAGGGGCTCGTCGACTCGGGGCACACTCCGAGCGATCTTCATTGCGTGAGGTATGTCTCATTGAGCGACGAGGTGTCGGTGAGGCGGCTCGCCGACGCGTTCGAGTTCGCGGTGAGCGAGCGGCTGCGCGGGAACAGCTTCGACGCGGTCGTCCACTCGACGGGTGTCCTGATCGTGCGTGAGTGGCTCCGTCGCGCTCCCGACGCGTCTCAGCGTCTACGGCATTTGGTGGCGCTGGCGCCGGCCAACTTCGGCAGCCCTTCAGCGCCGAGGGCGCGTTCTCTCGCGGGGCGGGCAGTCCGTGGCCTGGGGATGATTACAAAGGGCGATGGTGGGGACTTCGTCTCGCCGTGGTCGGAGGACTTCCTGGAGGTTGGCGCCCGGCTGCTACACGACTTGGAACTCGCCAGTCCGATCAGCTGGGATCTCACGATGGATGAGATCCAGACCGAACGCTGGGGACGAGGCGATGGAGACGATGGTTCGCCCACGACCTTCGTGATCGGTGGACTCTCGGAATACGGCGACTCGGAGATGGCGCGCCGGCGCCCGGGTCCGGGCACTGACGGGACGGTGAGGATCGCCGGGATGGGTCTCGATGTTGACTACCTCGGTCTGGATCTGATCCCCGGCACGCCTGAGCACCAGCGCATCGATTTTCGGCCGGCGCCTGAGCGTATGGCGCGGCCCCTGTACGTGATTGGCCTCAACCACGCGAGCGTGCAGGCGGGCAGTACGGATGAGACCGATGACGTTGCCGAGCAGGGTTACGCCGTCGTCAAGGAATGGCTAAGCGATGCTCTGACCAACGAAGGTGCGGATGAGTACGCCCGCTGGAACCGCGACGTGGACGCGGCCAGCGCGCACCAGCTAGAGCGCTCATACCGCTCTAGCTGGTTGCAGTTCGTCGTCCGGTTGATCGATGAGACGGATCGACCGATCGAGGTCGATTGGACGATGGAACTCGACGTCGATGGCCACGCCATCGGCGCGTTTGAGCGCGGCGCTCACACCCACAGCGAAGACCCCAGCCTGAGGTGCTTTCACCTCGCGGTGACCGACGAGCTGATGGCCGCGAAAGAAGCCACTCTCCGTGTGATCACCATGCCGGACACCAAACGCTTCGGGTACATCGGTGTCGGTGCCAGCCCGCAGACCGATCGGGGTGCCTCACATATCTCGGCGGAGTTCAGCTTACGGTTGCTCGAGCACGAGCGTCACGTCCGGCTTTTCCGCCGCAACGCGACCACGCTCATTCAGATTCGCCTGGACGGCACGCCCGGTGCACCGGGCTCCGATACCGCCCTGCTGAGTTTCGCCGACTAGACGATCTCCAGAGCCAGGCCGAAGGCGCGTTCAACGGCTTCCCGCTCTTGAGAGGCCGCCCAGATCGCGATCGATGGATCGCTATCGCACTCGACTGTGAGCCTCAGTGTGGCGTCATCGGTGGCGGCTGTGAGTCCCTTTACGGCTCGGGAACGACCGCGTTCGAGCTGCTCGGCCAATCTCAGGCACACCGATAGTCGATCGATGCGGCTTTGATCACCTTTCGCGAGTAGCGGGCCATACGGGCCGACTCCGGGGAGTCGTTTGCGGTGGCCTCGGATCAGTGTGGCGATGATTGCCAGCTCTCGATGGTCAAAGCCCGGCAGTCCGGCGTTGAGCACGAGATACTGGGAGTGTTTGTGGTGGTCGTGGTAGTCGATGAGGACGCCGACGTCATGGAGCATCGACGCAGCCCAGAGCCATTCTCGCTCGATGGCGTCATCATCCTGAAGCCCCACCGCAGATAGCTCCCGGTAGATGCGATCGGCGATGAAGGCGACCTGCTTCGCGTGGATCATGTCGGCGCCATATCCTTCGGCGAGGCCGCGCACCGTCGCTTTGCGGACATCATCGATGAGCGGTGGATCGTCCAGAAGGATCCGTTCGAAGTAGACGCCTTCGCGAAGGCCGCCGGCGCAAACTTCGATTGCTGCGACACCGGTTTGCTCCATAACCTCAGCAACCACCAGCGCCGCACCCAGCACGATGTCGGCCCGGTCGGCCTTGAGGCCGGGCAGCTTGGCTCGCCCGCGCGCGTCGCGTTCGACCATTTCCCCGATGAGTTCCTCGAGCGCCGTGCCGGTTAGCGGGAAGCCGTGAATCTCACGCAGGGGGTACTCCGCCCGCCGCTGCGCCATCGCCGCGAGCGTACGTATCGAGCCCCCAATGCCGAGTAGGCGATCGCCGAGGCCTTCGATCCAGTCGACACCCGCGAGGACCTCTTCGACATGGCTCCGCAGGGCCTTGATTTGGCGCTTCTTGGGCGGGTCGTCGGTGAGGAAGCGCTCCGTAGCTCGCACGGCTCCAAGCCGGTAACTCACGAAGTCGGTCATTAGGCGGTTTCTGACCCGGCTGAGCTGCATGCTGCCGCCGCCGACATCCAGTACACCGCCGTCGTTCAGAGTGGTTGCGTTGATGGCGCCCAAGTAGCCGTAGACGGCCTCTTCTTCGGTGGAGATGACCCGCACATCCAGCCCGTCGGCGCCAGCCACGGCATTGAGCACCTCCTCTTGATTCTCCGCCTCTCTGATCGCGCTCGTCGCGACGGCCACCACCTCGTCGATGCCGACGGTGCGGCAAAAGCGAGCGTAGGCGTCGGCAGCATGGGCCGCCCTCTCGATGGCCTCCGGGAGGATCACCCCGTCGGTCATTCCGGCTGACAGCCGCACCGGATCGCGGATTTCGTCGATCATGCGTGGCGGGCGGCCGGGCAGATGGGCGAAGACCACCAGCCGGAAGGTGTTGGACCCGAGGTCGACCACCGCAAGCCGGCGCTGGTCGGAGGGGGTCACGAGGCTCTGTGTGGGTTGGGCTCCCAAGGCTCGGACACGGTACCGAAGGCGCCTGTCGGCCAACGAGAAAAGCGACGCGAGTCGCTGGCGCGGCTCGGGCGCTCAGCTGGGCGAGCGTTAACGCGCCCTCATCTTCGTCAATGGTCGCTTAAGCAGCGATCAATGCCTGCGCCACTTTGGTCCTCTTGGATAGCGAGCATCAGACACCCCCTCAACGGAGGCAAGCAAATGACAGCTACGACCATCACCCTCGATCACGACGTTCTTCGCCTTGCTGCTCTTCTCGAGCGGCTTGAGCCGCAGCGGCAGAAACCGTGCGATGTC
>CAMYIK010000178.1 GCA_947258365.1 uncultured Thermoleophilia bacterium
GCCGGAGCCGCGCTCCCGCGCGGGGGTGATGGCCAAGTACGCGGCCCTGGTCTCCTCCGCCTCAGAAGGCGCGATTACCCAGCCGCAGTAGTCCAGATCGGGCCGGCTGACAGCCGGCCCGATCGGTCTTCGGGTTAGCCGGTGACGGCTGGCAGGACCTTGGTCTGGATCCGCTTGACCGCAACGCACGCCCGGTCACGGAGCGTCCGGTGGTTCTTCGCGGTGAGCAACGCGACGTTGCACCGGCGACCGACAGTCGTGGAGGTCGAGCGCATCGACACCAGGATGTTGCGGCGCGCGCCCTTGGGCAGGTTGCCGAGCTTCCACATGACGCGACCGTTCGCGATGCGGTAGCGGAGCTTGACCCACTTGGCATTCTTGCCCGAGCCCACCCGAACGCGGGTGCGCACCAGAGCGAATCCGCTCGGCACGATATCCTGCAGCAGGACGCCACGAGCGGTGCCGCGGCCACGGTTGGTGACCTGGATGCGCCAGTTGGCGATTTGCCCCGCGCGGGTCCGCTTAGGGCCCTTCTTGAAGAGCGCGAGTCGTGGCTTGGCTGCCTTCTTGACCACGGGAGTCGAGGTCTCGAGGACGGGATCGACCACAGGGGGGACGACCGGCGGCGTTATCGGCGGAGTCACCGGAGGGGTGACCGGCGGCGTGACGGGCGGGTCCTTAGGGTCCTTGGGGTCCTGAGGGTCCTTGGGGTCCTTGGGGTCCTCGGGGTCCTTGGGGTCCTCGGGGTCCTTGGGGTCCTCGGGGTCCTTGGGGTCCTCGGGGTCCTTGGGGTCTTTCGGGTCCTTGGGGTCCTCACAGCCCGGGAAGAGCTGGCCATCAGTGCCGAACTGCTGGAAGAGCTCTTCCTCACAGATCGGGTCGTCATGCTTGGGATCGAAGCTTTCGCCTGCCAGCGCGGGAGCGGTGGCTGCGAACGCAATCGCGAGACTTCCGACGAGAGTCCCGGCAACGATGTGGCGGGTTCGCCGCCTGCGGGTGATGGCTGACATCCGTGCGCTCCTTGTACGTCCGTGTAATTCGGCGCCGACGGGGGTGGTCGGCGCCACGAGGAAGGTAGGCCGGGCCGTCAAGCTCCGCCGACGGACCTTCGACTAGTGGCCCCTACCCGCCGGTCGAGTGCCCCATAGGCCCGGAACCTGGCCGGGCAATTTCTCTAGGGCGCCCGTTCGCCCCATATCCACGGGGCCGTAGCCCAGGATGCCGCTCCGGCTGGCATGATCGGCGGCCGTCGGCCCCTGATGCTTATCTTCAGCGCAGCGATGCTCGGTGGCCTCGTGCTACTGGCCTTCGCCTCGGAGCAGTTCGTCGTGGGTGCCTCTCGCATCGCCACGGCACTGCGGATGTCTCCGGTCGTGATCGGAGCGGTGGTCATCGGAGCGGGCACCAGCCTTCCGGAATTGCTGGTATCCGGAAGCGCGGCGCTCAACGATCAACCTGACATCGCTATGGGCAACGTCGTTGGGTCGACCGTCGCCAACCTCACGTTGGTGCTCGGTGCCGCCGCGATCGTCGGTGGTGTGCCGGTAGCACGGAGCACTCTTCGTCGAGACGCGCCACTCGCGACAGCCGGAGTCTTCCTACTGGCGCTCGCACTGCTCGGAGGGAGCATCGCCCGTATCGAGGGCGTCATTCTGGTGATCGCTGCCGCAATCGCGTTCGTGCTCATCATCCGAGCGGGTACCCGCGAGACAGTCGTCCCAGCCGAAGCGAGCGGGGGACC
Organism: uncultured Thermoleophilia bacterium; assembly: GCA_947258365.1. Lineage (GTDB taxonomy): Bacteria > Actinomycetota > Thermoleophilia > Miltoncostaeales > Miltoncostaeaceae > CAMYIK01. Next base: position 1,742 of record CAMYIK010000178.1, read on the forward strand.
GCTCGGAAGGGAATCTTTGAGGACGCTGGTCGGACTCATCGGAACGCTCGTCGGAGCGAATCTGATGGTCTACGGAGCGTCGGGGACGGCCGAGGAGTTCGGCCTTAGCGAGGGGTTCGTCGGGCTAACCCTTGTTGCCCTGGTTCAGGCAGCACGGAAGGGCTCGACGGATCTGATTCTCGGCAACGTCCTTGGCAGCAACATGTTCAACTGCCTGGCGATCGGCGGGATGGTGGGAATTCTTGCCCCTGGTGGCATCGCCTCAGGAGTTGCGATTACCGGCTCCGCGGCGATGGTCATCGCGTCACTGGTCGTGATCGCCATGATGGTCACCTCGTCCCGTATCAATCGGGTCGAAGGGATCGCACTACTCGCGGGATACGCGATCGTGGTGCCGATACTGCTCATCTGATGTTCCACCGCTCAAGGTGGCGCATATCCGGAACCGGTCACGCTCGCGATACATCGCGGTGGACCGGCCCCGGATCTGGCCTCGATATCGGACTCGGCGTTTCGCCTCGCCCTGCGGTGGTCGACCATCTCTAGATCGCCACCACCGGATTGGTTGTCGCCGGGGCCCACTCGGAGGCCTCGACGCGCTCGCGGCGACCCTCGGTCGGACGGTCCGGACGCTCTCGGCCAGCCAACGCTGCGCAGAGGTTCATGGCGACGCGATAGCCACCGTCATTTTCGGCGCCGGTCAACACCAGCACTCCACCACGGCGACCACTGAGGGCACGCATGATGTGACGCGGGGCATCGGCGACGATGACCAGCGGACGGGAGTCATCCGCGAGCTCACCGGTGAGCAGCGCCCAATCGGTGACGTCGTCACGAGCGTCGACGACGATGACCTCGCCGAACTCGGGGACGAAATTCGCGGTCGGCACGACGGGCATGACGTCTCCGCCAAGGCGAGTCAAACGCTGTTCCAGTTGTGTTCTCTCGACGCTCTCGGGTCCGAGGAGAAGGATCTTCTGTGTGTTCATTTCAGAGGTTCCCTGGTTCGCAAACGTGTCGCGGGCATGGCGAAATCGCCAAGCCGCATGGGGCACGGAAGGTCCCTCAGGGCGCAAAAGCCCCTCGGGACAGGGAATGCTCTATCCAGGTCTGAACACGACAGCTCGATAACCGACGGCGCGCGATGAGCGCAGCGCAGCTATGGAGCTGGATACCGGTCGAGGGCGCAATAGGCCCCACATGACCAGTACAAACGCGAGCTGGATCAGAGCCGCCAGCGTCGCGGTAAACGAGCCACCTTCGCCGGGCACCAGGTAGGTGGCCAGCACCTCCAAGATGTTCCGCGGCTCGGCGACTGCCGGCCGGATCCACTCGGTGGTAGCACCCAAGACCTCTTGCACGGTGAGCGCCGCGAGGGCGTTCTCCGCGGTGTCGCCGGCTCCTGCGAGACCCGCAGGGAGCCCGTCGAGGAATCGACCGGCGCTCTCAGGGGTCTTGGTGAAGGCCCCGATGTCGAACTGTGGCTGCTTCGCGACCGCCGCGACCTTCTTCACGGCCTCGGGAGCGACCTCGGCGAGTACTGCCGCCGGGACCGCGTCAGCCAAGGGCTTCGCGTAGTCAGGAATCGCTGCGGGCGTAGGCGCCGCGTCCGGCTTTGCCGCCACCTCGTCGGCTGCCGATGCAATGCCGGAGAACGGCGCGGCAGCGGAGTCGGGCGTGGTTGGAGCGGTGGGAGCCGCGTTGTTCGGAGTTGAGACGGGCACATCGGGGACCGCCGCCGCGATTTCCACGGGCGGCGTGACTTCAACGATGGGCTCGACAGAGGCCAGCTCGATCCGCGGAGTGGGCACCTCGGTCACGGGAGGAGTGACTTCCTCCTCGACAACCGGCAGGACCTCTTCGCCGACGACCGGCTCTTCACTGACTCCAGTAACCGGAGTCTCCTCGGTCGTCTCAGTAACGACGGCCGTGGCGGTTGCGCACTCTTCGGTGACCGGGTCGCACGCGACTGCGGTCTCCTCTGCCCCGAACGCGGTCGAAGGAGCAAGCATGACGGCGGCAGCCGCGAGAAGCGCGACTAGCCACGCCAGCTTGGGCGAGGTCAGCGTCTGGGTTTCTTCAAAGGCACGCATAGCGAGTCGCGGACGGACCGCGACACCCGCAACATATAACGGAGACGTCAACGCGAGCCATCTCCTATCCAGGATTAACAGGGATCGAGAGGTTCTGGAGGTTTCGGAACCTTTAGGCCGCGACTGCAGGGAGCGTAAAGCTGATTCGCGCGCCCCCCTCCGAGCGATTCTCCGCCCAGATATCGCCACCATGAGCCTCGATGAGACCACGTGCGATCGCCAGGCCGAGTCCGGCGCCGGCGCCGTCACGCACTCTCGCGCGATCGCCACGCCAGAAATGATCGAACATCCTGCTGAGGGCCTCATGCGAGAGCCCATCCCCAGTGTCCTCGACGCTGACCAGAACGTGGTCGTCCGCGCTCTCGACCCGGAGGGCGACGGCACCATCATTTGGAGTGTGGCGAAGCGCGTTGGTGACGAGGTTGTAGAGCACACGCTCGACCTTGTCCGGCGCGCAGAGCACCTCCGGCAATTCCGGCGAGACGGCACTCATGATGCTCACGCCGCGAGCCTGGGCGTCGGCCTCGACCCCACGGACGCATGACTCCACCAACGAAGTCACACGCACATTCCGAAGCTCGAGAGTGAGCGAGCCGGCGTCGAGGCGAGCGAGCTCGAAGAGGTCGTCCACCAGGTCACCTAGGGCGTGGACCTGTTCTCCCATGGCCGGCAGATAGCGCTCGACGGGTGCCACCCCGTCCTCGACGGCCTCGAGCATCGCCTGCAAATTCGCCAGCGGGGCACGAAGGTCATGACTGGCCCACGCCACCAACTGAGTACGGGCGTCTTGAAGCTCCTCGAGGTGCTCGGCCATCGCGTTGAACGCCGCGCCGAGCTCCTGCATCTCGCGGGGCCCGCTTTCGGTGGTCCGGGCGGAAAGATCCCCCGAGGAGATGCGCGCGGTCGTGCGCTGAAGAGCCTTGACGGGAGAGAGCAACCGTCGGCCGATCAACCACACACCGACCAGGGCAGCGAGCCCGGCAGCGATCAGCGTGGCCAGAACGGTGATGTCGTGGCCCGAATTGAGCATCAAGGCGCCGCCGACCATCACCGAGCCGAGCGGCAACGCGATCGCCGCCAGGGCC
>CAMYIK010000179.1 GCA_947258365.1 uncultured Thermoleophilia bacterium
GACGGACGACGTGCCACCTCTCGCTGGGACGCTCTTCCCAGGCGACGGGGTAGACCATGTCGCTGCCGCATTCGCCGCAGATGTGCAGCACGTCGCGGGACGGTCGAACCTCTCCGGGAGCAGCGGGGAGAGGCTCAGGATCCGGAAGGTCGCCCGCTTCGGCGAAGTAGACGATGTCGATGACGCGCCCACCTGGCAGCGCAATCTTCTTCGTGATGTAGTCGCTCATGTCATCCCTGCAATCTGAGACTTTGGCCCTAACGCGGCCCATCCTGTGGCCAGCGCAAACCTGATATCGGCCAGGGCGCCTCGAAACTGAACGGATGTGGGTCGTCTATACCGGTGTGCTCAAGGCGTCCGCGACCCGATCGGCCTCGAACGACGAACGAACCAATGCCCCGGCCTCGACGTGGGCGAGCCCAAGACCGCGACCCATCGCGGCGATTGCGGGGTATTCGGCTGGGCTATAGAAACGGGCGACGGGCAGATGAGTCGGAGACGGTCTGAGGTATTGGCCAACCGTCACCAGATCACAACCGACAGCGGCCAGATCGGAGAAGACCGCCGCGATCTCGGGCAGGCGCTCCCCGAGGCCCACCATGATTCCGCTCTTGGTCTGCATGCCTGCCGAGCGGGCTCTCGCCAGCAGCTCGAGAGTGCGCTCATAACGCGCACCGGGGCGGACCAATGAATAGAGCCGTGGCACGGTCTCGGTGTTGTGGTTAAGGACGTCGGGCGCCGCGTCGATCACGACATCCAGCGCGTCCCATGCTCCGGCCAGGTCCGGAATCAGTACCTCGACGCGAGTCTCCGGCAGCCGGTCGCGCAGGGCACGAATGGTGGCCGCGAAGTGCGCCGCTCCACCGTCGGGAAGGTCGTCCCGCGCGACGGCGGTCACCACGACGAACTTCAGGCCCATTTGCGCCGCCGCATCGGCGATGCGCTCAGGCTCTTCCGGATCGGGGGGGCCAACCGGGCGGGCCGTCGCCACATTGCAGAAGCGACACCCCCGGGTGCAGTTCGAGCCCGAGATCATGAACGTCGCCGTTCCGCGTGACCAGCACCGACCGATGTTGGGGCAGGCGGCTTCCTCACACACGGTTAGGAGCTTCTCCGTGCGCATGAGCGCCTTCGTGCGGACAAAGCCCTCCGAGAGCGGGTTCTTGGCGATCACCCACCGGGGCAGGCGCTTGCCGACAGCGAGCTGTTCCAGCTCGTCGAGCGAGGACTCGACTGCCTCCAGGTCGTCGTGGGGCGTGTCCCCGATCTGGACGTCGCCGAGGAGGAGGTCCGGAACCTTGCCGTCGGCATGGGCGGCCTCGAGAGCCGCGAACAGGTCGGCGGAGATGCCATCATCGCAAGACAGGGCGCGTTCGAGAGCCACCTCCTGAGGGTAGCGAGAATCCGGCGCGGTCGGACCGATCGCCTATCCTCCCGGCGTGGTTCTTTCCGACGGCACCATTCGCCAGCTGATCTCCGAAGGGCAGCTGGTCATGGATCCTTATGACCCGGGCCTCGTTCAGCCCTCGTCGATCGACGTGCGAGTGGCCGCACAATTTCGGGTCTTCCACAACAACCGCCGCCCGTACATCGACGTACGCGAGCCGATCGATGACCTGACCGAGCTGGTCGAAATCACTGAAGACGCGCCATTCATCCTGCATCCGGGCGAGTTCGTGCTGGGCTCCACGGTAGAGCGCGTCGGTCTCCCGGACGATCTGGTGGCCCGTCTCGAAGGCAAGTCGAGCCTTGGTCGGCTTGGCCTGTTGATCCACTCGACGGCAGGCTTCATCGATCCCGGGTGGGACGGCACGGTCACTCTCGAGCTGTCGAACGTTGCCCGTCTGCCGATCACGATTCACCTCGGAATGAAGATCGGTCAGCTCTCGTTCATGAAGCTCGACAAGCCCGCTGAGCGGCCTTACGGACACCCGGAACTGGGCTCGAAGTATCAGGGCCAGCGCGGCCCGGTCGACTCGCAGTACGCGCGGAACTTCCCGAGCAAGTAAGAGCCTGCTCCAGGGCGAATCGCGGCCGAGGCCCGCGAGGCCCTAGGTACCGATGCGGGTTGTTCCGCCGGAGCTGAGCCGCGACGCGACGAACGCGGCGGCCAGGCTCGAGGTGATCACGCCAACCACTACGAGAACCGTCATGCCTCTCGGATCGGCGGGCTCGAGGCTGAACGGATCCGGCCCGAGCCCGAGGAGATCCGCCGCATGAGTCAGGGCAATGAAGGCCACGTACATCCCGATGCCGATCAGGGCGGCCACAGCTCCGTGGAGGGCCCGTCGGTTATCCGCCCGGATGCCGCAGAGGAAGCCGCCGACCGCGAACGCCACGATGGCGATCGCCAGCCGGACCACCTCCGTTTGAGTGCTGGTCACGATCAGCGCGATCGCCGGGACCAGTCCGCCCCACGCCGCGGCGACCGTCTCAAAACGCGCGCCAGCACTGGTTCGGCGAAACATGGCCCCATGCTAACCTCGCCTCGCTTTCGTCGTTAGAGGAGACCGTTTCCGTGCCCTTTGGCATCAGCCCAGTTCAACTCCTCATACTCCTGGTCATCATCCTCCTGATCTTCGGTGCCAAGCGGCTTCCCGAGATCGGTCGAGGCCTCGGCTCGAGCGTGCGCGAGTTCAAGGACGGCATCAGCGGCAACGATGACGTCGACGCCGACGGCGACGCCGAGAACGACGACAAGAACTAGTCGCGCCGTAGCCGGCCAGCTCAAGTCCGACGTGAAATGGCCGACACCGCATTCAGGTATCTGACCCTGCTTTGTTACCTTTGATCCTGTGCTCCTAGACCAAAAGAGAACTCGTCGCATCGTCCAAGTCGTGGCGGTGCTCACCTCGATCGCATTCGTCGGGGTCATCTTCGTGGTTCTCGGCCTCGTCCTCGTGGGCGGCGGCTCCGGTTCCAGCAGTCACAGTGGCTCAGGAGGCGCGGGCGATCTGGTCGCCGAAGCGCAGGACGCCGTCGATGACAACCCCAACGACGCAGAAGCATGGGAAGATCTCGCGCAGGCCTATTCGGCCAACGGCGAGGGCGAAGAGGCGATCACCGCGGCTGAGAAGTCGGTCGAGCTTGCCCCTGACGACCTGAACAACGTCCAAACACTGGTCGCGCTTCACCTTCAGCAAAACGACAACGACGCGGCCATCGAGGAGCTCTCGGAGTTCACCGCGACGCATCCCGACGACTCGGAGGCCTTCCTCCAGCTCGGCACGATCTCCGATCAGGCAGGGCGCACCGAACTCGCCCGACTCTCGTACCAGAAGTACATCGCCCTGAATCCGGACGATCCCACCACCTCCAGCATCCAGACGCGTCTCGAAGAACTGCAGAATGGCGGCGGCGCCATTCCCGAGATCGACGCCGAAGGTGACGGCGGCGGGCAAAGCGGCAACTAGCGCCGCCAGAACCTCCGAACTACCCACTAGCTGCAGGCCATTCGTCCAGGCACTAGCCCGGCGATCGCTTGTTACGATCCCCGTGGGCCGTTAGCTCAGCTGGTAGAGCAGGGGACTCTTAATCCCAAGGTCACAGGTTCGATTCCTGTACGGCCCATGACCTCGTCCCGTCCGTCGCGGCCGCCTCGTCGGATAGCCGAGCTAGTCGCGCAGCCTGAGTTCATAGATCTGCTCGTCCTCGTTCAGGTTGCCAACGGCACGAAAGCCGTTCTTGGTCAACACCCGTGCAGACGCGGCGTTGTCGACCGCGACTCCACCCGCGAGCGAGCGAATCGAATTTCGAGGGCGGCACCAACTCACCAGACCTGACACCAGCTCAGTGGCAAGACCACGGCCCCACACACTTTCGTTGAGTACGTAACCCAAGCGCAGGTCAACGACCTCGGCTTCGTCCTCCGCAGGCAACTCGAACAGGACCACCAGGCCGAGTGGCTTGCCGGCTTCGCGACCTGTGACCAGCAGCGTCGGAGACTCCTCGTCGCGTTCGGCGATCCATGCCCGGGCCCTTTCCAGGGTGTAGCTACCGCGCCATTGCGGTGGCAATGAGCGAGTGGTTTCCGGGGTCAAGATCTCGCTGACGGCGGCCGCTAAGCCGCGCTCTGGCTGGAGTCGGACCAGATGCCAGTCGCCGACCCACAGTCGCGAGGTCTCGTACTCGCAGGCGCTGCAGATCACGCTCGCTCCCCTGAAGACATCGCTAGGAGTTCGCCGAAGCGGCGGTTGGCGTGGCTCTTCGCTGCGCAGAGGGGTCCGTCCGGAAGACGAATCGCGACATCAGGTCAATGAGCGGCCCGAGGAAGAACACCACGATCAGGGTCGCGATGCCCACGTCGGCACCGAAGAACCAGCCGACTATCGCCGCACTGATCTGAATCGCGCTGTAGGTCCACCGAAAGGCCACAGGAGGATCAAACGCGATGGCGACCGCCTCAGCAGGTCCTGCACCAAGCTCGCTGGCGAGGTAGCCGGCCACCCCGATCCCCAAGAGCACGAGGGCCACCCCGAGCTCGAGAGCCCGACCCGTGTAGGACGACGGGCCGGGTGTGAGCGGGAGCAGGAGCGACACGGAAAAGCCGACGACGACGATCTGGATGATCGTGCCGATTCCCGGCCTAAGCCCACGCACCATCGCGACGAGCACGAAGAGGGCACTGACGATGAGGTTCATCAGCCAGAACGGCGTGTCCGACCAGAGTCGTAGCCCGTTGACAAGGGTCGAGAAGCCGTCGGAGCCCAGGCGCGCGTCCAGCAACAGCGCAATGCCGGCACCGAGAACGACGCACGACAGAAACAGTTGGATGAAGCGTGTGGTCACGAGGCTCCAGCAGACGGGCAAGAACGGCTGAGGGTCGCACTATTCGCGGTGCTTCGCCCGGCAGTTAACGCTCTATCGGCATTCAGCTGGCGAAGCTGTCCATCC
>CAMYIK010000180.1 GCA_947258365.1 uncultured Thermoleophilia bacterium
CGCTCCAGGATCTTGGTCACCGTCTCCAGGTAGGGAGCGAGAAGCCGCCGCTTCACCGCGTCCCAGAGACCTTGCTTGCTGCCGAAATGGTGGTGGAGAAGGCTCTGCGTCACGCCCGCCCGGGTCGCGATCGCGCTCATCGATGCGTCCCCGAAGCCGCGTTCGCAGAACACGGCTTCTGCCGCGTCGAGGATGGCGGCCCGGGTCCCCGCGGGGTCCCTAGGCGAGCTGGAGAAGGTTTTGGGTTCGTCCGGCAACCTCTTCCTCATATGAACTGATCGACCGATCAATACACGGCGGCTCATGCGATGTCAAGACACACGCTCCAGCTACAGGAGCGCGCCGACCAGGGTAGTTACGAGCAGAGCTCGGATCCGGTAGCGGAGGCGTTCGGCGCGGTCCAGGGCACGAGCGTGATCACGGCGCAGCTCTCCGAGGTCATAGCGGCGTCCGTCGACGACCACCGTCTCCAGGCTGCCCAGGTGGTCGAGGGTCGCTGTGGGGTCGGCGTTGAAGAGGAGGAGATCGGCGGGACCGCCCTCCGCGACGACACCGAGCTGCGGAACGCCGAGTCCGCGGGCGCCGTGAAACGTGGCGGCTTCCAGCGCCGATTCCGGCGACAGACCGGCCTCGACGAGCAGCCTCAGCTCCTCGTGATATCCGGGGCCCTCGAACGCCGAGTCGGTACCGACGCGGATCGGCACCCCTGCCCGATGCAGCTCTCCGACGAAATGCAACATGCGCGGGAAGGCGCGCGCCGCGGCACGGAAGAGCGAGTCGTCCATCGCCGGGTGCCACGGAGCCAGAGGTGCGTCGCGAGCCCAGAGCTTCTCGGCAAACCACGGCGGGTGCAGCGCAGCAAGGTCGCCGCCCTCGAGTCGCCCGGCGATCTTGGCCCAGATCAGCAGCGTCGGCGTGTGCGCCGCGCCGTGGCGAAGCGACGCCTGGATCACGCCGGAGCTCCGCTCCGGCGTGAGCGCCGACCAGGCCTCGATCCATGGCAGGAACTCGGGTCCGACCGTGAACGCCGCCGATGGGGCGTCGGGAACGCCGGTGAGGTGCTGGACGTCTGCGAGCGCAGCCTGTTCGAAGCTGAGCGGGTAGGGCACGTGGCCGACCAGGGGAATCCCGTGGAGCGCGGCCTCCTCCCGCACGGCCTCGAGCTGATCGCTGTCGGTGTTGATGAAGACCTTGATGCAGGCCGCGCCCTGCTCGGCGCGGAGGCGGACCTCGCGACGGAAGTCCTCCGGGGTCTCGAGTGCGAGGCCCGAGACTCGCACGGCGAATCGGGTGAGCGCGTTGGTGGCGAAGGTGGGCGGAGTTCCCTCGACGGGCAGTCCGCAGGCGAAGACGCGCGGTCCGATGCGCCGGCCCGCGACGACGTCCGCGCGAAGGTCGAAGATGCTCTCTCGAGCGGCCATATACCGCACGCTGGTCACGCCGTGCATCAGACGCAGGCGGGCGATCAGCTCGCGGTCGTCGTCGGTGAACGCCGGATGGACGTGGGCGTCGACAAAGCCAGGCAGCAGGAACCCACCGGTCACGTTCCGAGGCGCCGTCGAGGGGCCGATGGACAGCACGCGGCCGTCCGCGACGTGGACATCCACCCTGTCGATGCGACCCCGGCCCGGATTGACGACGGTAACCGCCCGGAAGAAGTGATCCCCACGCTCAGGCGCGGGCGCCGGCGAATCGCTGCCAAGCGCCAGAGCACCGGCCACCAGCAAGGCCGCTGCGACGCCTATCGCGGGCAGCACTCGCCTCAAATCCGCCTCCCTACGACCTCAGGCGCGGCAGCGTCCGCGCGTCTTACGGGTTGCGATCGCAAAGCGACGGTAGCGGGATCAAGGCTCCGTCTTGGCCCCGTCCTTCCCGACCGCTCATGGGCCCACCTCGAGCCCCGAAGATCGACGACTCGCGCCGGCCGCCTCACCCAGCTCTTGAGCACAGCTTGAGCACGGGGTCGGCAAGAAGAACTCTTACGAATCCGGTGGCTTGTCGCCGGGCTTCGCGGGTTCGAGTCCCGTCCGCCCCGCCAGAACTAGCTAGATTCGCTGAGGAATTCGCGTTCTGGCGGCGCTTGGTTCCGCGTCTTGGTCGCGCTTGGTTGTCGCGACCAGCGCCCGTCCCCGTGACGCCTCGCCTCTCGTGGCTCAGCGAAAGTCGTCGTCCCGGTTCGCGGCTTTGCCGGCGAAGAGATCAATACCTCTCGCGCTCTCGGGCGCTCAGGATGGCAAGTCACTTCGGTCTGCCTGGAACTCGGGGGGCGGAGGTGTGCCCACCCACCCCCGATGCTTGAAGTAGGCGGTCATTCCCACCGCGAGGGTGGCCATGACGCCGAGCGCGATGAAGTACCCGTTCCGGCTCCCGAGCTCTGGCATGTGCTCGAAGTTCATCCCGTAGATTCCAGCCAAGAACGTCAACGGAATGAAGATGCTCGCCATCAGCGTCAGCACCTTCATGATCTCGTTGGTGCGGTGACTGACGTTCGAGAGGTATGCGTCGGCCAGATCCGAAGCCATCTCTCGCGCGGAGTCGATCAGCTCGACGATCTGTGCAATGTGATCGTAGGTGTCCCGCAAGTACACCTTCTGCTCCTCCTCGAAGAATCGCGTCTGCTCCCGCAGCATCGCGCTGATGGCCTCGCGCTGCGGCCAGCCAATCCTCCTGAGAACCACAAGCTGGCGGCGATAGCCGTGAATTCGAGCCAATACCTCCGGGTGGGGGTTCTCGACGACGATATCCTCAAGCTCTTCCAGGCCATCGGTGAGGTACTGGGCGACGGGGTAGTACCGGTCGATCATCGCGTCGACCAGTGCATAGGCGAGATAGTCCGGCCCTCGGCTTCGCATCGTGGCAGTCGGGGACTTCATGCGTTCACGAACCCGATCAAAGAACCCGAAGTACCGCTCCTGAAACGTCAACAGGTAGCGCTCGCCGATGATGAAGCACACTTGCGGAGCATGGACGAGGCCCTCGTCGTCGACGCGAGGTGTGCGCGCAATCACGAGCTGGTGTCCCTCGTAGACTTCCGTCTTTGCGCGCTGGGGCACATTGACTGCGTTCTCCAGCGCGACAGGATGCAGCTCGAAGATTTCTCCAATCGTCTTGAGCGTCGCCTCATCGCCGAGACCTTGCACGTCGACCCAGGTCACGCGGTTGGAATCCCGTACTCTCCGCAGCTCCTGCAGGTTCTCGACCTCGCGTCGCTCCACCGACTCGGTGTCGTACTGAACGACGGTCACCTTCGGGAACGGTGATTCGGGCGGAATCGCCAGTGTCCCCGGCCGCGCACCGATCTCCGGGTTGTGTTTTTCGAAAACCATCTTCCCTCCTAGCCTGCGGACGAATCCGCTGACTGTCCGCTTCCATTCACGACCCGTACTTCGAGTGGCGACACGCTGTCCAAATGCACGTCCCGCTGCGGGAACGCAATCACCAGCTCGTGCTCCCGGAACAAATCGTCGATGGAGAAACGGACCTGGCTCTGCACCTTGCGCGCCGCCATCGGGGAGCGCGCCCTGACCCAGAAGTAGACATCGAAGATGAGTGAATTGTCGCCGAACTCCTCGAAGATGAGGATCGGATCCGGCCGTTTCAGAACCTGATCGTTCTCATCGACGACCCTTCGAATCAACTTCTCCACGAGGCGAGTGGGTGAACCGTAGATTACCCCTACTGACACTTTGACCCGGATGAGGTCGTCCGAGCGCGTCCAGTTGACCACGTTGCTCTCGAGGAAGAAGCTGTTCGGGACAATAATGTGACGACCGTCCGTTGATCGAATCTGAGTGCTGCGCGCTCCGATGTTCTCGATCGTGCCGTGGTTGCCGTCGACCTCGACTATATCACGCGCCCGGATCGGGCGTTCCAACATGATGATGAGGCCGCTGATGAAGTTGTTCATCACGTTCTGGCTGCCGAAACCGATGCCAATCGCGAGCGCACCGCCGAGCACGGTAAAGGCCGTCAGCGGGAAGTGGATCACGCGCAGGGCCAGCAACGTGAAACCTACCAAGAGGGCATAGAAGGAGAGTGATTGAAGGGCGTGCGCCGCACCCGCATCGAGCTTGAACCGGTCCTCGGCGATGCGGCCAGCGATTACAGAACCGCGACGAGAAGCCCATAGACCGGCGCCGAAGAACACGAGCGCGAGCACGAGCGAGCCCACGGTGATCGGGGAATCGTTGACCGCTGTGATCTCATAGGTCCATACCCTCCGGACCCCGCCAGCACCTCGCGATACGTACTCCAGGAAATCGATGTGCCCGGTCTCCTCATGAATCTCGTCGAGGAGCCGGTCGGTCAGTCGTTGGTCCGCGTAAAGCGCGGCCACATCCGCGAGCATAGCCGCGTGCAAGCGGCGGAGCGTATCGCGTTGCTCCTCGAGGGCTGGGCGAAGTCGCGAGTCCCGGTCCAGCCCGTTGAGCTTTTCCTCGATCGCCTCGAGGCGTCGCGTGAGATCCGCAGCACGGTCCTGGCGTTGAACCGCGGCTTGCTTCAATGCTTCGATGCGGTCGTTCGCCTCCGCTTCCCAGGCGTCCAGCTCTTCGCTTGGAAATCTGCCCTGTAGCAGCGCATCCCAGCGTTCCCAGACGATACGCTGGTCGCCCAGTCGCTTGAGCTGCGCCTCCGCCAGGGCGATCTCCTGGCGAATCGCGTCGCGACGGGCTCCGAGAGCTTCGATCTCCCGCAAGAGCTCCGTGGGCGGCTCGGCCTGCTGCGAGAACCGGTTCTTCGCGGTGGTCAGCCGAAGCTCGGCCGTCGCGAGGAGGCGCTCCATCGACTCGACGGATCGCCGAAGCTCTCCCTCGCGCTGCGCCAGCGCGGCGACACCGG
>CAMYIK010000181.1 GCA_947258365.1 uncultured Thermoleophilia bacterium
CCCGCATATGGGGCCACCAAGCTACGGCTTCAGACGGACGAGTCCCTTACCCTCGGGTTGCAGCGCATGACGCTCGAGCAATTCGAGATCGCCATCGCCGGACTGCAGGGCGTCCCCGACACAGAAACGGGCGTCCACCGGGCCCGCAAAGCGCTCAAACGGGTGCGGGCTGTATTGCGTCTCGTGCGCGACGTAGTCGGCGACGATGTGTACCACGCCGAGAACATGGTCGCCCGCGACGTCGCTCGGGTGCTCTCGCCCGTTCGCGAGTCCTTTGTCCTGGCTCGCACCCTCGACTCCCTGCTCGCCGTTGAGCCGGACACGATCTCACCCGCAACAGCGATCGAACTCAGCGACCACTTGCAGGCCAAGCACCTGGAGACTGCGGGTGCGATTCTCAACGACCGCGACCTCATGGCCCATCTCCTCACGAGCGTTCGGTGTGCCGCCACGCGCTTTGCCCATTGGCCCGTCATGAACATCGAAGTCGCGCCCGACGCGATCGACATCCGACCCACTATTCCGGACCGGTTCGAGTCTCTCGAGCCCGGCCTGCGGCGGGTCTACCGTCGTGGCCGCAATCGGCTGCGAGATGCAGAGCAGACCCCGACGAAGACCGACGTCCACGAGTGGCGGAAGCGTGTGAAATACCTGCGCTACCAGATGGAAGCTCTGACCCCGCTGTGGCCAGACGTCATCGGCGGACTCGAACGCAGCTTGAGTGATCTCTCCGAGGTACTCGGAGCGGAACACGACTTGGCCGATCTCGGGGTCCTGATCCACCTCGAACCGGATCTCGTCTCACGAGATCTCGATCGAAATCGCCTGCTCACAGCCATCGCCCGCCGGCGCGCCGCACTCCAAGCCGAAGCGTTCGTCGTCGGTGACCGGGTCTATGTGGAACTGCCCCGCCGGTTCACAGCCCGCGTCGCTCCCTACTGGGATTCGTGGCGGCGCCGCCAGCAGTACGCGCCGTAGGCCCAAGGCCAGGTTGGCCAGCGCTCAGCGGAAGACCTCGCCAAAGGCATCGGCGGCAGTCCATTCGTCCGGTGGCGTAGGCACCGGCATCGGGTCCACGCCATCTGCGGGACACTCTTCAACCAGAGGCGCGATCACGAAGCTGAGTTCTTCGACGCCGCGTTGCAGTTCAACCACTTCGCGGTGTCGGCGCACCGCATGGTCATCGACACCGAGGCCCACGACGACATCGTCGGCGGCGTGCACCGTGATGGAGCCGTTGTGGTTGGTCGCGGCATCATCAACCAGAACCTCGGCGGCGCGGCGGGCTTCCCCGAGGACACCGTCGCGCAGTCGGGTCGCAGCTCGTTGTACGCCGTCGACCAACGCGGTATCGGTTGGGGGGCTGTCGAGCATTGCTGCCAGCTCGTGGAGCCGGCGGCGGGCGGCGCGAACCCTGACAACAAACCCATCGAGATCTGCCAGGACATCACGACGGACGGCGGCAGCCGCCTCCGGCGCATGGTCCTCGACAACAACCCGTTCATCAAGCGCACTGGTCACCTGCGTCATATCGGCGCGCCAGTTCTGTCGCTTGAGCAATGGGGGTTCGAAGGCGGCCGATACACTCGCCCCGATGTCCTCCCTCGCCGGCCGATCCGTCGAAGCACTGCAACGAGTCCTCGCGGCCAAGCCCGGGGCGGTCGCCCGCGAAGGTCAGGAGGCCATGGTCGTCGCCGTTGCCGGCGCCATCGAGGAACGCCACCACCTGCTCGTCGAAGGCGGAACCGGCACAGGGAAATCGCTCGCCTACTTGGTACCCGCCATCGTCTCCGGCAACGTCGTTGTCGTCTCGACCGCCACCAAAACGCTCCAAGATCAACTGGCCAACAGCGAACTGCCGTTTCTCGCCGCGCACCTCGGTCGCCCCGTTACATGGGCCGTCATCAAGGGTCGCCAATCATACCTCTGCATGGCCAAGCTGACAGAGCGCTTCGGTGACGACATGGACCGCGAACCCGATCCGACGCTCTTCCCGGGCGCCGACGACAATGACCTCCGCGCCGTCGCACCGTGGGCGATGACTCATCCGACGGGAGATCGCGATGACCTCGAGGTCCCGGTCTCCGATGCGGCGTGGCACGAGGTCTCCGTGTCCGGAATGGAGTGCCCCGGCGCCGCCAGCTGCCCCCAGGGCGGATCCTGTTTCGCCGAGGCGGCTCTAGAGCGCGCCCGCGGCGCAGACGTCATCATCACCAATCATCACCTCTACGGCCTCCACCTGGCGACCGGGCGGCGGATCCTCCCGGATCACGACGTCGTCATTCTCGATGAGGCGCACAAGCTCGAACCAGCTTTGTCATCGGCATTCGGTGTCGACGTTGGACCGGGGCGGCTCACCGCGTTCGCCAACAACGCCCGCCGTCTGGTGGACCCTGAGGCACGGCGTCAGGGTCTCGACCCAATCCGCGCGGTGCGTGATGCTGCCGACGAACTCGCCAGGGTGATGCGCGACCTGCCCGCAGAGCGGCTCGACCCGATCGCCGGAGAGGTCGGACGCGCCATCGCGCAGGGAGCAAGAGCCGTCACGGCCGCCACCAAGGCGCTGCGCAAGGTAGACGAAGGACACCCGGATATCGGTCCCATCTCCAGAGTCAAGACGCAGGGTGGACATGTGGCGGGGGACTTCGGGCTGGCGCTCGACCTGCCCGAACAGTGGGTGTCGTGGTGCGAGCCACAGCGCCGCGTGATCCGAGTGGCCCCGGTGGAGGTCGACACATCAGTTGCCGGTGCGCTGCTCCCCCACGTTCCCGCGGTGCTAACCAGCGCCACCCTCACGGTCGGCGGATCCTTCGGCCCGCTCGCAGCCCGCCTCGGCTTCCTGGCCGAGGACGACGACGATGATCCATTCCTCGCCGACGTCGAAGACCCACTGCGACGCACCTACAAGAGCCTGCGGGTCCCGGGTAGCTTCGACTTTCAGCGCCAGGGCCTGCTCTATATCGCGTCCGAGCTTCCCGACCCGAGTACCGAGGAATGGAAGGACGCAGCCTGCGACGAGGTCGTCCTCCTCACCCGGGCATCAGGGGGTCGGGCCCTGGTGCTGACGACCAGCTATGCCATGCTCGAACGGATCGCCGAGCGCCTGGCCGGCAGTCCGTTCCGTGTCTTGGCGCAGGGCGAGTTGCCGAAACGCCGCTTGATCAAAGCCTTCTCATCGGAGGAATCGGCGACTCTCGTCGCCACCATGGGCTACTGGGAAGGGATCGACGTCCCCGGCCCCTCCTTGTCGCTCGTGATCCTGGACCGACTCCCGTTCGCCCGGCCCGACGAGCCCCTCATGCAAGCGCGCCGCGAGGCGGTCGAACGGAGGGGAGGCTCGCCCTTCGCCGAAGTGGACCTGCCCCGGGCGGCGATGTTGCTCGCCCAAGGGTCCGGCCGGCTCATTCGCAGCGAAACCGACCGCGGCGTGGTTGCCGTACTCGACCCTCGCCTGACGGGCAAGGGCTACGGGCGACGCATCATCGCCTCGTTGCCGAGGTTGCTGCGCACGTCAGACCGGGAGCGTGCGGTCCGCTTCCTGCAGGCAATCGATCAACCTGCGGATGCGGCTCACCAAACTGAGTAGGGGTGGGCGATCAGGTTGGCGTTGTAATAGCGCGGGTCATCCGTGACCTCTGCGCCGATCCAATCGGGTAGCTCGATGGGCTGGTCGGGATGATCGAGTTCGACCTCGGCCACGATCAGTCCGCGGTTCACCCCGCGGAACTCGTCGACCTCCCACCGCAATCCGCCGAAATCGACCACATGGCGAGTCTTCTCGATGATGGGCTGTTCGCAAAGAGCGAGCATCTCCTCCGCATCGGCGAGCGGGATGGGGTACTCGAATTCGCTGCGGGTGGCGCCGACGGTCAAACCCTTGATCGTGATCCAAGCCTGTTCTCCGACGGCACGGATGCGTACCGTTCGTTCCTTCACCGTCGAGAGGTAGCCCTGCCGGAACACGTCGCCAACACCGAGAGCCCGCCACTCGTCACCGTCGACTAAGAACTTGCGCTCGATCTCTTCCGCCACCTCAGCCCCCGACCTTCGACCTCACCAGCCCAGCACCTTTCTGATCTGCTTCGGGTAGTTGACGTTCTCCATCCCCTCGAGGCCCACCAAACGCCGGGCAGCAAGCAACAGACCGAGGTCGGTTGATTCCACCGCCGCCGTCTGCAGGGTGGAGCCGGCAATGGTCACGTCGGCCACCTCCGCGATGCACCCATTCACCTCGTAGGCGTGCCGAATCTTGGCGAGCTCCAAGGCGACCGCGTCTTTGCGCGGCGCCACCACCTCATCGACCAGCTGCTGTTGGGTGTACTCGCCGCGTTCGAGCATGACGTCGTCCAAGTCGAGCCAGCCGGCGAGCACCTCGCGGACCTGACCATCGCTGAGCGGCAGGTTCATCCTCACCGTCGGCTCCCACTGTTCACAACCCTCGACTACGCCCAGCAGCACCTTCACGTCGAGCTCTGTGTCGCGAATCTTCGGGTTGGTGCCGGCATCCTGACGCGACACGAGGTATGTCTCCACGCGCGCCCGGCTCTCGATCAGGCGGGAGTTCGCCGCAATGGCGGAGAACACATCGTTGAGCTGATCGCCCCACACGCGAAACTCGTATCTGGGCAACACGGATTCCACGGAACCTCCCTCGCTGGGGTCTGTCGGACACGGTTGACGGCAGCCCCCTGACGTTAGCCTGGCGCACGCACCTGCGGTGGCTTGGGACCGGTCCACGAGGCCACAGGCCAGAGGCCGGATGCCAGGTGCCCGCAAGAGAACAGAACGTCGTCACCCAG
>CAMYIK010000182.1 GCA_947258365.1 uncultured Thermoleophilia bacterium
AAGATGGGTCCGACTACCTCTCGAGTCTTTCCACCCACTAAGACCGAGTCATCATCGGAGTCCTTTCTGAGGTGATTGTCGCGGTCGCAAGGCCTTCGGGTTTGTTGGTCGTCGGTCTTGCAGGGGGTTTGGGTTCAACTTCAATCCCACTAAGCCCGCTCGCCTCTGGATAGTCCAAATTCGTCCTGGCCGGCGCCTCAGCCGCCGGCGTCGCCAACCACGCTCGAACCCTCGGCAGAGCACCCACCTCGTGACCTGGGCGTGAGCCCCTGGCTGACCGCCGGATGGCACGGTGACCAAGGCTCGTGCCTCGATCGGTTACGGATGGCCGGTTGTGCGTCAACTAACTGACCACGGAGACCGACGGCCAGCCCGACCGTCGCGGAGTAGATCGATCGCCAATCAACCCGGTTCAGGGGTGTTTTCCCACAAACGCCGTGCGGCTCGCTGCGGATTCCCCGCGACAGCTGTTGACCCAGCCTAGGCGGGCCGGCGCGATGAAAGGCCGCAACTCATGCACCGATTGATATGGCTGATCGCCCTGGTGATTCCCGTGCTCCTCGTCGCAGGTTGCGACGATGATGACGAGACGGTCACCGGGTCAGGCGAGATCGTTACCGAGACGCGAGACGTCGAAGGCTTCGACGAGATCGAGGTCATCGGCTTTGGTCGGGTCCTCATCGACGTGACTGGCAGCGAGTCACTCACAATCAAGGGCGATGACAATGTGCTTCCATTGCTGGAGACCTCGGTCAGCGGGGACCGCCTGAAGCTAAAGGCGCCTCCCGATACGCGGTTCGACCTCTCAGAAATGGTCGTCTACCGTGTCACCGCGGCGGAGCTGAGCGGGCTCTCCGTCGTAGCGAGCGCAGATATCTCTGCCACCAACGTCGACGCGGAGCGCTTCGAGATCGACGTCACCGGCTCAGGCGATATCGATGTGATCGGCCGAAGCGGCTCCATCGACGTAGAGGTCGCGGGCTCGGGCAACGTCGACGCGGCCAAACTCCTCGCCAGCAGGGGTGATGTCGAGATTGCCGGGTCCGGCGAAGTCACGATCAACGCCTCAGAAAGCCTCGATGTCTCGATCGCAGGGTCGGGCGACGTCAGGTACCTCGGCCAGCCGGCACTGGAGCGGAGCATCAGCGGATCGGGAAACATCTCCCAAGCGGAAGGCTAGTCGGCTTCGCTTGAGCGGCCCTCCTTGCCAATGCCCGGCGCGACACGTACCACCGTTTTGCGGGAGACCGCCCGGCCCCGTGCCCGCGCCAGCCGCAGTAACCGGCTTGCGTGACCTGTGCCCATCAGCGGGGCTCGGCTTGTCCTGGCTCATGGGGATCCTGGGACGGGCACACTGGACGCTCTAGAGACAGGAGCTCGACTCCTATCCGAGGGCTGCCTCTGGGGGCAATAGGGGGTTCGATTTCAATCCCATTTCCTCGTTCCGTGCTCTTTCCGAGGCTGCATTGAGCTCTCCAAGACGCGGAACGCTCGGGTTTGCAGCGGGTTTGGGTTCAACTTCAATCCCACTAAGCCCGCTTCGGCCCTAGGGCGTGAGTCACGTTCGAACCCATCCGGCGTCTGAACCGCCGCCAGTGATCAGGTGTTTCCGACGCTGTCAATCCGTGAGCACCCGATTGCAGGACAGCCCTCCCTGCGCCAGTGTCGCTGCCAGCTTTGTCGCGTCGCGATTCCCCGGGAGGCCACCATGCGTCATGAGCGGCACCGGCAGCGCTCGCCAAGTCGAACGCTGTGGGCCTTCCTGCAGATCGTGGGCCACGTCCTTGCTCCCTGGAGACGCCGGTGGCGGTTGCGCTGGGGCGCACGCCCCGGCGAGCCCGACCCCTCATGGCCCGGGGAGGACCTGATTGCCGACCCCAACTGGGGCTTCACCCACGCCGTGACGATTGCCGCGCCACCGGGGGAGGTATGGCCATGGGTCGTGCAGATCGGGCAGGCTCGAGGCGGCTTCTACTCCTTCGAGCTCCTCGAGAACATCTTCGGCTGCCGCATCACCAACGCGGACGCGATCCTGCCCGAGCACCAAACGCTCAGCGTGGGCGATCAGATCCGACTACACCCGAGCGGACCGGCCATGCATGTGGCAGTCATCGAGCCGGGCCGAGCGCTTATCCTGCGCGGCTCGCCCATGGACAAGGCCTCAGGAGGAACCGAAAACATCTGGACCTTTCACCTGGTAGCCGAGGGCCCGGGGCGCTGTCGCTTCATCGAACGCGGCAAGACCGTCCACAGCGGCTCGCTCACCGACCGCCTCTTCTTCTCACCCTTGCTGGTCGAACCCATCGGCTTCGTCATGAGCCGCGAGATGCTGCTGGGCATCAAGGAGCGGGCCGAACGCGGAGGTACCTGAGGTTGCGGGGGCCCGTCACCGAGTCACCGAACCTGCGACCCACCACCACGTCAGCAGTCTTGGGCGATGAGCGACGTGCGGCCTAGCGGCCATGGTGGCCAGTCAGATCAAAGTCACGATGGTCGCCGCAGCGACCGCGGCGGCGACCGGCAGCCCACCAACCCTGAGAACGACAGGATCGCGAACGCGGACACCCTCCTCCAATGTCATCGCCACGGTCAGCGCAACAAGGCGACGAGCATCTGATGGCCGACCGCTGCCATGAAGGACATCGCCGGCCATGCGGAGACGAAGCGGCGGCGCGACTGAAGCAGGCCGACGCCGGACGCCCGGCGCACATCGCCGCAATCTGCGTTGTCGGTCTCGATGGGTGCGGGGGTTCAAACTCAATCCCACTCCTTCGATCCGAAGCCATTTCGAACCGAATCCAGGTTTCTCAGAGCAGGGGACAACGCGATTTGCTGGGGTTTGGGTTCAAGTTCAATCCCGCAATGCCCGCTCAGACCTGTGGATAACTACGCGTTTCCCCTGGTCACGCTCGCGTTGCGAACTTCCAGCGGGGACCGAAGAGACTAGGCACGTTCAAACCCGCGTCCGAGACCGTCGATCTAGTGCACTTGTGCCGCCCGCTTCATCCAAGCCGCAGGGTGCCCGCTCATCACAGGCGTTCTCGACGAGCCCCTGGAGATGCTTGGCTTCTAATGAACTCGGGCGCCGTCGTCAGAGCAGTCAGTGACACCTGCCCAGTCCCGCCATGATCGACCATGAGCGCGACCCGCGCACCACCGCCCTCACATTCGCGACGAGCGGACAGGCTACCGATGGGAGCTTCAGCTGGCTCTCTCCTCAGTGCTCTTCCGGTCGGCTGCCGGAGCCGTCGCGCGCAGCGAGAAGAACAGGATGAGCCAGGCGAAGGCCACGCCAAAAAGCAGGCGCTGCCACACACCGGCGTAGCCGGGCGCGCGGAAGATCAGAACCGACATGAGGCCGGCGAACGCGGCGACCACCGGACCGAGCAGGCGCTCACGCCCGGCCACCCCGGCGAAGAAGGTCGCTGTCGCGAACGCGATAAACGACATCCCTGCAAGCCCCGAGAGGTTGGAATGCCATTCATCCTCGCCGGCGCTAACCGGAGCGTCGGCGGGTATCGGAGCGTGCTGAAAGATCGCGTTGCCGACGAGAGCCAGTCCGAAGATGAGCAACGTGATGCGGTGAAAACACAGTCCGGACAATCGTGGCCATCCGTCAAGAACGGTCGCGACCCCGAGTCCGACGAAGACGAGGTTCATGATCCATGCGTGGGGCGCGCCTTGAGCGGCGAGCTCACTCGTCGTGTGTTCGATGATCGAGTACTCCTCGACGCTGAAGAAGGGTAAGACCAACACGACGACTGCCATCAGCACGTAGATGGGCAACAGGATCGGGGATGCGTGCAGGCATCGCTTCCAGGCTGGACGAGGACTTTGTGCGGCTGTCGACATGCCCGGATCGTCGTTCCTCTGGGTGCGAACCGAATCACCGTAACGACGTAATCAGGCTGGGGGGTCCGCGACCTCTGTCGGGAGGAGATCGATCAGGACCATCACGATGCCGCTTTCTCGCTGAACCGCCTGTGCTGCTCGCGGGAAGCGGGCCAGATAGGCACGCAACGGCTCCTCAAGCTCACGCTCGCTCCCTCGTTCAGCTTGTGCGAGGCCGCGGCGTCGAACGCCGCGTAGCCGTACCTCCACCGGGGCTCCATGGCGCAGGTTTCGCCACCACTGTTTGGTAGATGCGCTGCCCACGAAAGTGATCAGGCGCTGGTCGTCCTGGGCGTACATGACGGGGATGGTGAAGTACCGCCCGCTGCGCCGGCCACGATAGGTCACCAAGACGAGTGCGCCGCTGAGCAAGCGGTGAAACGGTGATCGGAGCAGGGCTCTCACGACGGGATTGGCCAAGCGACGGCGCGCCTGCTGTAGCACGCTACGCGTCATGCGAGATCACCGGACCGCCCGATGACGAGGACCGAACGAGAGAAGGCTGGTCAGGGTGCGCATGGAGGTGAGATTCGGCTCGTGAGCCCATGCAGACGACTATCTGCACCCCGAGCAGGCCGGCCACCCGCAGCTTCACGACCCCGGGATCAGGGTTAACCCGCACTCAGAGCAGTGAGTGGCACCCATGTTTGCTCATGAGCTCCGCCAGAGGCTGAGCGCCACCCACACAGGGGACGCGAGGTGAGTAGTCCGGTCATCCTTAGAGCGATCAAGATCGAGCAGCCCTGCGTCGCAGCGCCGTCGACATCCGCGCGCTGCACGAGAGCGCGCTGTGGGTAGCACGCTCGACCTCACCGGCAAGTCGATCACCACGTTCGTTGTGCACGAGATCGCCTCACGCCTCGACCCGCTGCAG
>CAMYIK010000183.1 GCA_947258365.1 uncultured Thermoleophilia bacterium
GGGCTCGCTCCCCCATCACCAAGGCTGATGTAGAGCATCCCGTCCTTGCCGAATGCCAGGTGGCCGCCGTTGTGGTTGGAGGCAGGCTGCGGCAGGGCGATGAGCTCGCGAGCGGAGGCGGGGTTGGCCACGTCGCTGCCCGGAGCCACCTGGTACTCGACCACCCGTGTGGTTTGGCCGGTGTCCACGTAGTTGACAAAAAAGAGGCCATTGGTCGCGTGGCTTGGATGGAAGGCGAGCCCGAGGAGGCCTCGCTCGTCTCCGGCCTGGCTGACGATGGAGCTGAGATCAAGGAGCGGCGTCGACAGCGCAGCGCCCTCTCGAGCGATGCGAATCTTGCCGAGCTGCTCGACAACGACGAGACCCGTGGCGCCCGGGCGGCCGGTCACGTAGATCGGTCGGTCAAAACCCGTCGCGGCAAGCTGAAGGCCGACGCCGTTGGGCAAAGAAGTGCCCGGAGCGGTGGGGTTTGACGGATGGCCCGGGGTGCCAGGCTCCTCGCCTGAGGCAGGCTTGGGACTGGGTGCCGAACCGTTGCCCGATGAGCAACGCGAGCCCCAGATGCCCCGGCTTCGCTTCTTGGCGAGACGCTGCGCGACGACATAGGCGCGGTAATAGCGCGAGCGCAGACGAGAGTTCGTGCGCACTCGGGTATGCCCACTGAGCAAGACGGCCCGACTTACCGAACGAGTGCCTCTCCGGCCGCGCAGATAGACCTCGGCGCGAAAGGCCTTGCCCCGGGGAAACTTGCGGGAGCGTGTGCGCAGCACGATCTTGCGACCTGGGCGGAGAGCCCTTCTGAGCTGGGTACGCGCAAGCTTGCCCTGGCACGTACGCGGGCTGTGCGCCTTCACGCCCTCCAGATGCACGACCCGAGTTCGGTTGCCGACGCGAACCCGAACGGTGTCGCCGTCGAGCGCGCGAACTACTCGCGCCCCCTTTGCCGCGGCGTCGGCCCGCTCGGCCGCAGAAACGAAGATCGCCGCCGCGCTGAGCAGGCATGCAGCAACCACGACGGGTTGCAAAGAAGGCAACGCTTTTCCCTTCCAGTTGGGCAGACCGGGTCAGGGATGGGGGTCCCGGCCTTTGAAAGGAATCGGCCCGGGGTCGGGCCGACTTAAGCGCTACAGGTGGCTCAGCGCGGCTCGTTCAGTCGTCGTGTTCGTCGTCGTCCTTCTTTGACTTCTCTCGCTCCTTGGCGGCCTTCTTCTCCGCTTTCTCTCGTTCCTTGGCAGCTTTGTCCTCCGCCTTTTCTCGGTCTTTCTTTGCCTTCTCAGCATCCTTGGCCGCTTTTTTTCGCGCCTCGTTGGCGTCCTTCGCCGCCTTTTCCCGGGCTTTCTAGACGTCCTTCGCGGCTTTTTCGCGCGCCTTCTTCGCCTCCTTCGCCGCTTTCTTGTCGTCCTTCGTGGCCTTGGTGGACGACTTGGGACCGTCTGGCTGCTTCCTACTCGGAGAAGACTTCTTCGGAGCACTCCCGGCGGATGAAGCGGGGCTCGGGGAGCCCTTTCTCATGGGGGGCTTGCTCGTGGACCTCGATGGCTTCAGCGACCGAGAAGGCGTCGACCCCGATCCCCTCGTGGACACCCTGGCCGGCGGCACGAGTGCCACCGGTTGGCGCACCGGCTTCCCAGCCTGGGCGGAGGCCTGAGCTGAGGAGTCCGCCGACTTCCGTGCCGATGAAGACACGAACTCGGGCGCGTCCCCGGCGCTGAGCTGCCCCGCCCGTGCGGCGCCGTTTCCCGCGTCGAGAAAAGCGAGGTTGACCGCGAAAGCGACCCCTGCGGCAAGGAGGATGATTGCCGCTCCAGAGAGCCAACCGAGTCGGGTGGGGGGTTTGTCGGGCATCAACTTCAACCGAGATTAAGTCGAGATCAGGGCCAAGCGGCGCGAGAAGGTAAAGGCAAAGTAAGGCTGGGCAAACTCAAGTCCAAGATTTGCAGGCGCCAGTCGCGCGGCTGTATCAATGACGGATCGTGAAGGTCCTCCTCGTCGAAGATGAACCGAGAATCGCTCGAGGCATCATCGAAGGCTTGACGCGCGAGGGTTTCGAGGTAGTTCACGCCACCACCCTCGCGGGGGCGCGGCAGGTGCCTGATCCCGACTTGGTGCTACTGGATCTTCGCCTGCCCGATGGAGACGGCCTCGACTTCGCCCGAGAGCTGCGGGCAACGTCGAAGACGCCGATCTTGATCATTACCGCGCGCGATGAAGAGGTGGACGTGATCGTCGGTCTGGAGATCGGCGCCGACGACTATCTGGTCAAGCCGTTTGGTGTACGTCAGCTACTTGCGCGCATGAGGGCCGTTCTACGACGCGTGGAGACCGAAGAGAAACCTCCCCAGGAGGTGATAGCGGTGGGCTCGCTGATCGTCGATGGTCGCAACCGAACGGCAACCCTCGCCGACCGAGAGATCTCGTTGACTCCGCGCGAATTTCAGTTGCTCACCTGCCTCGCTAAGACGCCGGACGTCGTCGTCGACCGAGCTACGATTTTTCGCGAAGTGTGGGGCGGCGAGTGGTACGGCTCTCGCAAGACGCTGGACGTCCACGTCGGGTCCCTGCGGCGAAAGCTCGGCGACCCGGCCTGGATCGAGACCACCCGGGGCGTGGGATTCGCGCTCCGCGGCCTACAGTGACGCCACGGCTGGTCGTTGCATTCGTCGGGATAGCGGCGATCGTGCTGGCTGTTCTGGTGGTACCACTCGGCATTAACTTCCAGCGCAGCCAGACCCAAGACCTCTCCGCACGTGTCGAAAGAGATGCCTTCGTGCTCGCCAGCCTCGCCCAACGAGACGTCGCGAATGGGGACGCCGAGGCGCGCGAGGAGCTCGCCAAGATCGCGGAGCGCTACCAGCGAGACACCGGCGGCCGGGTCGTTATCGTGGGCCTTGGCGGGGAGTTGCTGTACGACTCCGAGCCGTCCGTTGCCGCATCGCAATCGTTCGCGACGCGACCGGAGTTCCGGCAGGCGCTCGACGGGGATGTGGCGACGCTGGAGCGCTATTCGAGCACACTTGACCAGGGGCTCTTGACCGTCGCCGTGCCCATAGCGACGGGCGGCGACGTGCTGGGCGCGGTAAGGGTGAGCTTTCCCACTGCGGACCTCGACGCGAGCGTGCGTGAGTTCTGGCTTCGACTCGCTCTGATCTCGGTAGTGATGCTGCTTGCGAGCGCCGCGGTCGCCGTCGTGCTGGCCCGCTGGGCTCTGTTCCCCCTGGCGCGTGTCAGCACGGCGGCAGTGGCGCTCGGGAAAGGTGACCTGGCCGCCCGCGCGGACCAGCACGACGGCCCGCCGGAAATGCGACGCCTCGCAGCCTCGTTCAACACGATGGCCGATCAGCTGGCCAATCTCGTGGAAAGCCAGAAGCGCTTCGTTTCCGACGCGTCCCATCAGCTCAGAACCCCGCTTGCGGCTCTCCAACTCGACCTCGACAACTTGGCCCTGGGCGCCACCGACGCGGCGCGACGCGAGCGCTTCGAGGAGTTGATGGACGAGACCGAGCGCCTGTCGGGGTTGATCGACGGGCTGCTCGCCTTGGCTCGAGCCGATACGCCCGATCCTCCGCTGGTGACGGTTTCGGTGGCCGAGGTAGCGGCCGACCGCATCGCACGGAGGTGGAAACCCGCCATCAAGGAAGGGGTCGCCTTCGTCGATGAGACCGCAAATGTGCCGGTTCGGACAGTGGGCGGCGGCCTAGAACAGATGCTCGACAATCTGCTCGACAACGCGCTGGCCGTGTCGCCACCGGGCACCAGCATCGCCCTCTCCACCGAAGCCCACGGCCGGCTTGCGGAGATCGTCGTACGCGACCACGGCCCTGGTCTCGGCCCCGAAGAACGCGCGCGGGCTTTTGACCGATTCTGGCGCGGTGGAGAGAGCGCCTCGCGCGGCTCCGGGCTTGGCCTTGCGATCGTGCGTCAGCTGGCCGAGGCCAGCGGCGGCGACGTGACCCTGCGCGACGCGGAGGACGGTGGCGCAGAGGCCGTGGTGCGCCTGCCGATCGCAGGACCGGCGGAGACGCCGTAGTGGCCTCCGGCGGCCAGGACCGCCGCGACTCGTTCCATGAGATCGGCTACCGCCTGGAGCGTCTTTGGGATCGCACAGCAGGCGTGTTTCGACGCGCTCCGCGACGGCTCACGGTCATCCCCTACCTGGCCCATGGCACTCCCGCGCGGATCGTCACATCCGGGCGCGTGCTCGCGAACGCCCCCGCATTCGATCCGGGCAGGCGCGAGCCGATGTGGAGGCGAGCGCAGCGCACGATCGCGAGCTTCGCGACTCGGGAGGTCGCCGGCGTAGACGTGACGGTGCGCGTCGGCGCTTCGGTCGCCCGCGGCGCCAGCGACGAGGAGGGCTACTACGAAATCGATCTCGTCGACCTCGCCCTCGCACCGGATCAGGTCTTCCACGAGGTGTCCATCTCGGTTGGCGCCCCCAACGGCCTGCCGGTGCATATCGGTGTGGCCCACGCGATGGTGCCCTCGACAAGTGCTGAGCGTCTGATCATCAGCGACATCGACGACACCGTGCTGAAGACCGGTGCCAGGCGGACGATCCAGGCGGCCTTCACCACGCTGACCGGCTCAGCCTGGACACGCTCGCGATTCCCTGGCGTGAGCGAGCTCTACGCCGGACTGGCTCGCTGCGCGTCAGCCTCGGAGAA
>CAMYIK010000184.1 GCA_947258365.1 uncultured Thermoleophilia bacterium
TCGGGTCCTACGACGTGCTGAAGATCCTCGGGGCGCCGCTCGCGCCGTCACGGCAGTTCGTGCAGCTCTCGGTGATCATCGTGCCCCTTGGCACCTGGATCGCGATCGCGCGCTACGACCTGTTCGATATCGATCGGCTGATCGGCTCCACGGTCACCTACCTCCTGCTGGGCATCGTGCTCCTGACGGGCATCCTCGTCGCGGTGCCGCGCCTGGCAGCCGCCGCCAGCTCGCGCTTCGAGCCGCGTCCCGACGTGCCGATCCGCGGGCGCTCGCGGCTCGAGGATCTCTACGCACTACCGCTGCCGCAGGCGCCTCTGCGCTGAGAGCCGCGTACGGTCCTCTGAACTCGAAATCGCCCGAGTACACGCTCAGCCCGCCGGCAGAGCTGGGTTCCGTGCCGGAAGCCCAGCTTCGACACCGTTGTACGGAGACGCGACGCCCGCCGCGGAGCACGCTGACGCGCACCTGATGGCGGGCAGCTTCTCTCGGTGCGATCTCCGGAGCGCGTCGCGAGCGAGCGCGGCTACGCCAGCCGCCGGCTGACCTGCCTCCCTCAGATCGATCCAGCTAGATTGTTCGGATCGAGGCAAGGGAGAGCAGATGCCTAGGAAGCGGCATACGCCGGAACAGATCATTCGCAAGCTTCGAGAAGCCGAGGTCGAGCTGGCCAAGGGCCAGACGACGGGCGACGTGGTGCGCAAGCTCGGGATCACTGAGCAGACCTACTACAGGTGGCGCAAGGAGTACGGCGGCCTGCGCATGGACCAGGCCAAGCGCCTGAAGGAGCTCGAGAAAGAGAACTCGAGGCTCAAGAAGCTCCTGGCGGAGCAGGCGCTGGACAACGCGATCCTGAAGGAAGTCTGGTGCGGTCTCTCGATTCGCTGCCGCTGCTCAGACCGCTCGAACTTCGGCGAGCCGCTTGACCGCGTAGTCGTCTTCCCAGCAGACGGCGGCTTCCCACGCGGCCGACGCTTGTGCGGCGATGTCGTGCGTGCCGTCGTCGAGACCGGCGGCGTTGTGGGGCAGCACCAGGTCGAGGTCGGGGACGTCGACGTGAGACTCGTCCCAGTCAATCAACGCGACCCGATCCGCGGTTATGCGGACGTTGCCAAGGTTGTTGGAGTCGCCGTGGACGACGCATGTCTGACGTCCTGCGAGCCGCGCCCACGCTGCTCGGCATCGAGCAACGCCCTCAAGCGGCATCGCTCCGAGGTCGATCTTCGTCCCGGTCTTGGCGTGCAGGAGGTCGGTCGACGATCGCCACCCCGGGCGCTGTGGCCAGCCCTGGGTCAACCGATGCAGCTGGCGGAGCGTGTCGGCCACGCGACGCCAGTCGGCCTCCGTCTCGGGCGGTCCGCCCTCCATGTAGGTCATCACTACCAGACCGTCGGCGAAGCGCCGGCCGTCCGTCGTCGGGATCGGCACCGGCACGGTCAGACCTTCATGGTCGAGGTGTCGGAGGAGCTCGATCTCCCAAGCGAGATCAGCGTCGCTCCTAGCGCCGAGACGACCGGCCGCGAGTTGCCCGTTGACGCGCACGCTCCACACGTCGTTGGCGACTCCGCCTGAGAGCGGTTCGATGCGAGCGACATCGTCACCCCACTGCTTGAGCGCATCCCATCCCATTGGCCCATCCTCGCAGAGTTCCGAACATGGCTCGAGTGCGAGGCACGGTCAAGAAGCGCTCGAGGCGTCTCGGCGGCGAAGAACCATCGCGTCGCCATCGTCCTCCTACAGCACGGCGAAGCAGAACCCGTAGAGAAACGCGACGAGTACGAGGAGCCACAGAACCCCGATCACCCCGCGCTCCAGCGACGGATTGAGCCGACCGCACGCATCGAGGCCGTAGGACACCAACACCAGACCCACCGGGACCAGCGGGAGCAGATACTTGGTCTTCAGCATCCATTCGTTGAAGCCCAATACCCAGCGAAGGTAGACGGCGAGAGTGATCACCAGAAGCCCCCCGAGCGGAAGGAACTCCGCCGACCGCGCGGGTGCCGTGATCAGTCCGACCGCCGCCAGCACCACGGGGACCAACCCCAACACGAGCAGCGTGATGACCAGCGGCAGAGGGACCCGCTTCGCCGGGTAGAGCCCTGTGTCTAGACCGTGCCGGGCCGGATTCGAGAAGAGGCTGAAGTCGGTCCAGAGCTGACCGTAGAGGCTCGTGAACACGCTTTGGTTGTAGGCGGGAAACTCGCTCAGCGGGAGCGGCGGGGAATCGGGGCCCAACAGCTCGACGAGCTCCCCGAAACGAAACGTCGTGAACTCGTAGTCGTCGAAGTAGAACCTCTTGGGCTTCTCTGACGCCATGTGGCGCCAGGCCCAGTTTCCGACCAGGATTCGGTCGTACTCTCGGACGTTGTCGACATAGCTCCAGGCTCCGAATGCGGCGCAGAGGCTCACGTAGAGGAGCCCGTGCGCGAGGATTGACTTGCGCCGGGTGCGGATCAGATCCACGCCCAAAATGAGCGAGACGACAAGGATGATGATCAGCCCTGAGTACTTGGTACTGGCCGCAAGGCCGGAGGCGACGCCGGCGAGGCCGAGCCACGCGAGGCGGCGCTCGCCGCGCCGGTACTTCAGGTAGCCGAACAGGGCGATCAGGATGAGCGTGGAGCACAGGAGATCTGATTCCACGGCGAACGAGCTGAACAAGATGCAGGGCGCTGCCAGCGCGGTGCCGAGGAGCACCCGAAGGTGACTCTCCTTTCGGATGTAGAACCCGACAAGGAGCCAGCAGAAGATCAGGAAGACCGCAGACGTCAGCGTCGAGAAGAGAGCCAGGGATCGGAGTCCCCATTGCGGATCGCCACCGCTGAGGGCGAGGCCTGCCGTGTAGATACGCTCGCCCACGACCGTGAACAGAGGGGGGTGGTAGCACTGCCAGCAGTCATAGCTGCCGGGAAGCACCCCCGACTCGTGGTAGAGCACGATGGGCTCGTGGTAGAAGTCGAAGACGTAGCCGAAGGGGGTGGGAGAGCCGACCGCCAGTGCCAACCGCGAGGCCACGGCGCTGGCGATGAGGAGGACAACCAGCGGTGACCGCCAGAGGGGTACGACTGACACGCCAACAGAATAGCCGAGGTCGCCCCACGACCTCCGCCACACCTTCGCGAGTCTCCACATCGCCTGCGCCCGCAAGTAGCCAGATTCGAAGGGCCGTTGGCGGTTACCGCTTCGGCTCCGGAGTGGAAAGATGACGGGGGTTCGTCGCGTTCTCGCGAGCCTTCCTGCTCGCCCCCGCCGTGCGGGGCCGGCGAGCACCGGTGGGAGCACGACGACGATGATTCGGACGACGACGACGAAGAGCAGATAGGGATTTCAGTGCGACCAAGCCCTGCTGGTCGATTGGGATTGGAGGGCTGCGATGACTCCATGAAACTTCGATTCGTCGTCCAGCGGGTGCGAATCCCGCCCGGCCAGGGGTGAGCCCGCCGGAGCGCCGCGGCGAACCGCCACGGGCTCCTCCTCAGAGACTCGACCCTGACTGATGAATAGGGGAAACCGGACAACTCTACTTTGGAGAAAACCGGACATCTGTACTTTGGGCCGACATGCAGGGGGATCTCGGCCTAGCGAGAGCGTGGGCGGCTCCGCCGGGCGAGCCCGGCCGCCGCGGCCGCGAGGGCCAGGAGGAGCGCTCCGCCGGGCTCCGGGACGTCGACGGATGCGCCCAGGAAGCTGGGCGCTGCGAAGCCGGTCGGATCGAGGGCGAACCCCTCGGTGAGATCGCCCGAGGTCACCGCCAGATCGACGGCGCTGGTTCCCGGAGCGATGGCCGTGAACGTCTGGGACGCGAGCAGGATCCCGCTTCCGGTGATTCCGTTGGGGAAGGCGAGACCGGCGAGGCCGTCCCCATCCGGGGCGAAGGCCGCGGCCCAGCCCGGTCCGATGGTCGGAGCGCCGGAGGGGGCGATCACCGCCGAATCGAAGACCAGGTCGAGGCCCCACCCGAGGATCGGATCGCCCAGATCGGCGACGAGATCGATCTGGAAGCTGGCACCGACGGCGATCGGGCTCGACGGTCCCACGGCCTGCACGATGACGAGGGCCCGGGCCGTCCCGGCGCCGAGCAGCGCCAGCAGGAATCCCACGCTGAGCCACGTCCGCCTGATCCAGCTTCTCATGCGTGTGCACTCCTCCGGCGGCGTCGTGCCAGGGCTGCGGCGACGAGCAGCGCCGCCTCGATCCCGAGCAGCCCGCAGCCCTGCGGGCCGGCCGGGGACGGATTGCACGGCGAGCGCATGGCTGCGGTGAAGAGCTGGTGGTCGACCAGCGTGACGATGCCGTCGTCGTCGAAGTCGGCTTCCTCCCGGTACTCCGGGTCGCCCACGCTGTGGCCGAAGGCCTGATTGAAGACCGCGAAGTCGGCGTCGTCGATCACCCCGTTGGCGTCGAAGTCACCCAGGGCGCTCACCACCTCCACGTCCACGGACGTCCCCACGCCGGAGTTCGAGACCGCCACCTGGGCGCTCCCGATCCTGCCGCCGCTCACGAACCCGTCGGCGTCCACGTCGGCGGTGAACACGAACTTGCCGGAGGTGATGTCGACCTGGCCGCCGCCGAAGTTGACCGCGTACAGGCCCTTCTTTACGGATTGGATGATTTCCTGCGGATCGCTCTCGCCGGCATGCATG
>CAMYIK010000185.1 GCA_947258365.1 uncultured Thermoleophilia bacterium
CGCATCGCCGAGCTGGACGGCGCGACGCCGGCCCGCCTCGATCTGCCCGGCCAGCTCCTCGCGCTCGTCTGCGGCGATGGAGAGCTCGAGCAGGCGCTGGGTCTCGCGCAGCCGCTTGTAGCGCGCGGCCTTGCGGGCCTGGCGCTCGATGGAGGTGATCTGGCGCTTGATCTCGCCGAGGACGTCGTTGACCCGCACTAGATTCTGGTCCGTGGCCTCGAGCTTGCGCTCGGCCTCGCGGCGACGCGCCTTGTACTTGCTGATGCCCGCAGCCTCCTCGATCAGCGCACGACGCTCCTCGGGCTTGGCGGACACGATCTCGGCGATGCGCCCCTGCTCGACGATCGTGTAGCCCTTGGTGCCGATGCCCGTATCGCGGAAGAAATCGAGCACGTCCCGCAGCCGGCAGGCGACCTTGTTGATCGCGTACTCGGACTCCCCCGATCGGTAGAGCCGGCGGGACACCTGGATCTCGCTGAAGCCCGCGAAGGCGGGCGGCGCCTGACCGTCGGCGTTGTCGAAGCTGAGGACGACCTCCGCCATGCCCACGGGGGCGCGGTCCTGGGAGCCGCCGAAGATGACGTCCTGCATGCCCTTGCCACGCAGGTGCCGGGGCGACTGCTCGCCCATCGCCCATCGGATGGCATCGACGACGTTCGACTTCCCGCAGCCGTTGGGACCCACGATTCCCGTGATGCCCGACCCAAACTGGAAGACTGTCTTGTCGACGAAGCTCTTGAAGCCTGTGATCTGAAGCGACTTGACGCGCAACCGGTCCTCTCTCGCAGTGGTGACAACGACCCGGCATTCGGTTCCCACGGGGGTGGGCGGGATCCGGACTGGGCCGACTTGGAGGAGATTTCGGTTGGGGGGGTGAGGGCATTATCACGGCCCCCGGGGCGCAATGCAAGCGCCAGCCCCCGAAGGGAGCGTCCCCTCAGGCCGCGCTGGCCTCCTCGGCGTACTGCAGGCGGTACAGGCGGTGGTAGAGACCCTCGGCTGCCAGCAGCTCTTCGTGGCTGCCGCTCTCCGCCACCCGACCATGGTGGAGCACGTAGATGCGGTCGACGTCCTCGATCGTGGAGAGCCGATGGGCGATCACGAGGGCGGTCTTGTCCTCCATCAGCACGTGGATGCCGCGCTGGACCAGCGCCTCGGTCTCGGTGTCGATCGAGCTCGTCGCCTCGTCGAGCACCAGCACGTCGGCGCCATGGGCCAGCGCCCGCGCGAAGGAGAGCAGCTGTCGCTGGCCGGCCGAGAGGTTGGTGCCCCGTTCGCGCACCTCCGTCGCGTAGCCGTCGGGCAGGGCGGAGATGAAGCGATCCGCCTCGACGGCACGGGCGGCTCGCTGCAGGGTGCCGGGATCGAGGTCCGTGCGGCCCAGCGAGAGGTTGTCTTCGATGCTTCCACTGAACAGGAACACGTCCTGGAGCACGGTCCCCACCCGCTGGCGCAGCGTCGCCTGGGGGATCTGACGGATGTCCACCCCGTCCAGCAGGATGCGACCCCGGTCGATCTCGTAGAGGCGCGTCAGCAGCTTGATGATCGTCGTCTTGCCCGCGCCGGTGGCGCCCACGAAGGCCGCGCGCTCGCCGCCGGCGACGCGGAACGAGACGTCCCGCAGCACCCAGTCCTCGCCCTGGTAGGCGAACCAGACGTTCTCGAACACCACCTCCCCGGTGCTCTGGGCGTCCGCCCGCGGGGCAGGCACGCTCACCGGGTCCTCGATCGCGGGCTTCGTGTCGAGCAGCTGGAAGATGCGCTCGATGCTGGCCATCGCGGACTGCATCACCGAGTACTTCGCCGAGAGATCGCGCAGCGGCATGAAGAACAGCTGCATGTAGCGCAGGAACAGGTAGATGGTGCCCGCCGTTGCGTGGCCGCTGGCTTTCCAGATCACCAGGGCTGCGACGACCCCGGTGGCCAGCTCGACCACCGAGAACAGGCCCGCGTCGTAGAAGATCGACTGCTGCCAGGCGTCGCGATGCTCGGCGTTGAGCCGCTCGAAATCGCGTTGGTTGCGCCGCTCGCGCGCGAAGAGCTGCACCACCTTCATGCCTACGACCGTCTCCTGCACGGTCGCGTTGATGCGCGCCAGCAGGACCCGGGTGGCGCGGAACGCCTCGCGGACCTTGAGCCGGAAGACCACGGCCGCCGCCGCGATCGGCGCGATGGCCGCATCCCAACTGGGGGGCAAGGTCCTGGTGCTCACCGTCGATCCGGCCCGCCGGTTGGCCAACGCGCTGGGCCTCGAGCAG
Source organism: uncultured Thermoleophilia bacterium (assembly GCA_947258365.1). Lineage (GTDB taxonomy): Bacteria > Actinomycetota > Thermoleophilia > Miltoncostaeales > Miltoncostaeaceae > CAMYIK01. Next base: position 2,259 of record CAMYIK010000185.1, read on the forward strand.
TTCGGGAACGTCGAGACCGAGGTGCCGCCGTCGCTCTTCCTCGACGCCGGGGTCGAGCCCCGGGGGCAGCTGTTCGCGGCGATGCTGGACACCAAGCAGTCGTGGGACGATCTCGTGCACCAGCACGCACCCGACGCGCAGACCCGGGACGACATCCTGGGCAACCCGCTGTATCAGAACATCACGGGGAAGTTCATCCAGAGCCACGACTACATCGCGATGGAGCGGCTCTACGAGATCTACACATCGGGCCGGTACGACCTGATCGTGGTGGACACGCCTCCCACCCGCAACGCCATCGACTTCCTCGAGGCCCCCGAGCGAATGGCCGACTTCTTCAGCAGCCGGCTGTTGCGGTGGCTGATCGCTCCGTACCGGAGCCGGCTGGTCAATGCCGCCTCCCGCCCGTTCATGAACGTCGCCGACCGCATCCTGGGGTCGCAGTTCCTCGAGGACATCGCCGAGTTCTTCATCCTGTTCCAGACGATGTACGACGGGTTCGTCGAGCGCGCCCATGCCGTCGAGCGACTCCTGGTCGACCATCACACCAGCTTCGTCGTGGTGTCCACGCTGGAGAGCGCCCCAGTCGAGGAGGCGCGCTTCTTCATCGACCGGCTGTCCGAGGGCGAGTTCCACCTGGGTGCGGTCGTGCTCAACAAGGTGCTCCCCGCTTCGCTGCTGACGCGTGGCAGCACCGGCACGGCACGGTCGCTGGCCAAGAACGCCACGGATGTGGCCGGCAAGCTCGCATCGGACTTCGGGGAGCCGGCGCAGGTCCAGCGCGTGCTGCGCGAGGTGGCCGACAACTTCCTCAACTTCCAGGTGGTCGCCAAACGCGAAGCCGAGGAGCGAGCGGAGCTGGGCGGTGCGGCGGACGTGGTGGCCACGGTGCCCTACTTCGACGAGGACATCGCCGACCTCGCCGGACTGCTGCGCCTGGGCGAGTCCCTCTGGCGCTGACCCCTTCGAACTCGTGAACTTTCGTGGTCGAGAGAGCCGAGAAAGTTCACGAGATGGGTGGGTTCAGCTGACTTTGGCCTTTCGCTGCTCGGCCAGGCGGGCCCGGCGCAGCTGGCGGCGATCCTCTTCGCTCGTGGCACCCCACACGCCGCTGTCCTGGTTGGTCGCCAGGGCGAACTCGAGGCACGGCACCTTGGCGTCGCAGTCGTTGCAGACCGTCTTTGCCGACTCGATCTGCACGATGGCCGGGCCGGTCGTGCCGACCGGGAAGAACAGGTCCGGGTCGGTGTCGCGGCAAGCGGCGAGATCACGCCAGTCGTCGTCGGCGGCAGACAGAGCTTCACTGCGAGTGGGCAGAAGGGCCACGGATCCTCCAGTTGATCGTGACGAGGTGCACAAGTCCTACCGACGAGGGTTCGATGGGCTTGTTCGAGACTTGGACACGCTACCTATTGACATTCGCTGTGGCAAGAGGTTCTTCGGATTTGTCGCGGCGGGTCCCGAGAGCTGGCAGGATGGCGCTCGTGACGATGGTGCTCGCCCACCGGGGCGCTTCGGCGACCCATACCGAGAACACGCTCGACGCCTTCAGGGCCGCCAGAGACCAGGGCGCACACGGGATCGAGCTCGACGTCCGGCGCACCGCGGACGGGATCCTGGTGATTCACCACGACGCCCTGGTCGAGGACGGCCGGGCCATCGGCGCCACCGATAATCGAATAAATGCGTATCTACCTATAGGGGGTTTCCCGGATGTTTAAAGTATTTGTCGCCGACAAGTTGGCGCCGGAGGGAATCGCTGCGCTCGAGCAGTATCCCGATTTGATCATCGATTTTTCACCAGATCGGGTTATAACATGGGGGTTAGTGAAAGGAGTTCAAATTGGAAAAAATAGTCAGGGTCAATGCCTCAGAGCTTAAGTCCCTGGACGATACGAAGTTTGTTCCCAAAGCTGTTTATCAGAGCAAGGGGATGAAAGTCGTCCTGGCTTACTTTAAAGAAGGTCAGTTTATTCCGGTACATTCTCCGGAGGTAGAACTGGTTTTATGTATTATCGATGGAAAAGCCGAGGTAGTAGCAGGCGAGGAGCGAGTGACTGCGGGGAAAAATGATATAATCATTATTCCCAAAGGGGAAAAAAGAGGAGTTAAAGCTTTGTCCGAGCTGACGGTATTGCATGTCGTTCAACCGCCTCCATCAGACATGGACCACAAGGAGGTTCACGCAAGATTGGCTCAAGGCAAATTTGATTAAACCTTGATAGAGCTGTAGGGCTGTATTAGAATTACTGTTGCATGGCTTAACAGATAGCCGGATGTAACATTAAATAACGATAGATAAATAATATTTCAAAATGAGCTTGAAAAATGCCTGCATATCTCATCGGTCACATTACTATAAATAA